>JAUWSP010000195.1 GCA_030610025.1 Acidobacteriota bacterium
GCGTGGCCAACAGTGAGTGCAACTCGGGAAAGGAGTACAGTCATCAGCAACACAATTTTCGTCGGTAACCTGAATTACGAAACCACAGAATCGGAGCTCGAGGGCCTCTTCTCTGAAGTCGGTGAGGTCAAGAATGTTCACGTCCCGGCCGACCGGATGACGGGACGTCCCCGAGGCTTCGCCTTCGTAGAGTTCGCCGATGGCGCTGCTGCGCAGGAGGCCGTTTCCCGATTCGACCAACATGAACTGGGAGGCCGCAAACTCCGCATCAACGAGGCGGAGGATCGCGCCAAGCGTTCGCCCGGTGGCTCGGCGCCCTACAACTCGGGACCGTCGTACGGCGGTGGCGGTGGCGGTGGCGGCGGCGGTGGTGGTGGTGGCGGCGGCGGTGCCAAAGGCAAGGCCGGCCGGCCGAAAGGCAGCCGTCGAGGCATGCGCGGCAAGAAGCGCAGCCTCTAGTCCCTATCGACAAGGACCCACGACCCAAAACTCCAGGCCGGGATCCCGGCCTGGATCAGTTCTCGCTTCGCAGGGCTGCGACGGGATCGACCCTGGCAGCCCGCAAGGCCGGAAAGAAAGCACCCAAAAGACCGATCAGCAGGACGAAGGCCGTGCCTCCGACCAGGATGATCGGGTCGGCTGGGTTGACGGCGTAGAGCAGACTTTCGATCAGCTTTCCGGAGGCCAGGATCACCACCAGGCCCACCGCGGCTCCGATACCCAACAAGCGCATCGAATAGCCGAATACCAGGCGCAACACTCTCGGTTGGTCAGCACCCAGCGCCATACGGACACCGATCTCGTGCCGTCGCTGGGTCACGAAGGTCGACATCATCCCGAAGACTCCCATCGCTACCAGAACGAGCCCGACGCCGCTGAAAACCGCAATCAGAAGGGTGTTGAATCGTCGCCGAACGGTTACCGAAGCGAGGACTTCGTCGTAGGTTTGAATCTCCGACACTGACTGCTCCGGTGCCAAGGCACGGATCTCCTCTCTCAAGACTCCACGCAGACCGTCCGCAGCCACGTCGGATCGAAGGATGAGAAACTGTCTCTCGGCCCAGAAACCCCATCCCGCCCAATAGGCGGGATGAGGACCAAACGGCAGGTAATACTCAGCCAGAACGGGGCGCTCCGCTCCCCACTGTCGAACATCACCGACCACCCCGACAACCGTGATCCACTGAGGGTCGTCATCCATGGCGAAGCGCTTGCCGATGGGATCGGTCTCGGGCCAGGCCAGCTCCGCAAAGGTCTCGTTGACGACTGCCGCCGCCGACTCCGACCCCAGGTCCTGCTCTTCCAGGAGCCTTCCCTGGACCAAGCCGATAGCCATCGACCGAAAGTACCCGGGAGTCACGAAAGACCGCTCTGCCATAGGCCCCCGCTCGTTCTCCCAATCGCCTTCCCGACCCTCGATGGCGATATTGCCATTGGTGCCCCCAAGCAGAGGCAACTTGCTCGTCGTACCGGCCAACTCCACACCGGGCAGCGACCTGATCCGTGGGGCCACTTCACGCAGGAAGGCGAGCACCTTCTCAGCGCTGTCATAGCTTGGCCCAGCAAGATGCAGGGGAACCACGATGACCCCGGTCGGGTCGAAGCCATGGTCGGAGCGCTGCAGCTTCGAGTAGCTGACGAGCATAAGAGCGGCTCCGTTGGCCAAGATCAAAGTCAATGCAAGCTGCACGATGATGAGAGCTCGATAGACAAGGGCGCGACGTGGACTGGCAAAGAGGCTGCCCCGGCCCTGATTGAGTGACTTGGCCAGCTGAATTCTGGAGGAGCCGAGGGCCGGCAGGACGCCGAGAAGCACGGCCAAGATCAGTGACAAGAGGGAGACGAGGATCAGAGTGCCGGTCTGGATTCCGAAGTCGGCACTGCCGGAAGGAGTTCGAGGCACCAGGAATCTCAATCCGTCGAGAGCCCACCAGGCAATTGCGGCCCCCAGAGCTCCTCCCAGAACTGCCAGAGGTAGGTACTCCGCCAGGAGCTGCAGCACCAGCCGTCCACGGTCGGCTCCGAGACTGAATCGGACGGCCAGCTCGTTCTCCCTCGAGGCGGCCTTGGCGAGCATCAGACCACCAACGTTGGCGCAAGCGATCAGCAGTACGCAGATCGCCGCCACCATGAGCATCAGAAGGTGATTCCCCGTCCGACCCACCATCTCCGAGTGCAGCCCTGCGACCCGAGCGCTATGCCCCTTGTTGGTAGTCGGGTAGGCGGCTTCGAGATTCGCAGCAATACCCTCCAACTCGGCCTGGGCACTCTCCAGGGTCGATCCGTCACCAAGGCGCGCGATGGCAGAGTACTGGTGACTGTCACGCTTTTCGAGCGAAGAGCTCAGGGTCAGCGGCAAGAGCATCTCAATGTCACGATCTCTAGTCCAGGGCGTCATCAGCTTGAAATCTGCCGGCATGACACCGACGACGATAGAGGTCACCCCATTGACCTGAACCGGTTTGCCGATGACGTCCTGCGAGCTCCCGAAGCTCCTTTGCCACAAGCCATGACTGAGGATTGCTACCGGCTCGGCACCTTCCCTTTCATCTCCGGGCACGAACCGACGACCCAGTGCGGGCGCGACTCCAAGCACATCGAACAGCCCGGAGGTGACCCTGCAGCCACCGAGTCGAACCGGCTCGTCGCCGCCAGTGATAGTGAAGTAGTAGGCCCAAACTGCAGCCATCGAATCGAAGGACCGGGACTGCCCTTCGAAGTCCAGGAAATTGGGACCGGAAAAGGGAACATTCTTGTACTCTCTCTCGGTCTCCCAGATCATGACCACACGGTCCGGCTCTGGATAGGGCATCGGCGTCAATAGGACCGCATCGATCAAGCTGAAGACGACCGTGGTCGCACCGATTCCGAGGGCCAGCAGAACCACTACCCCGGCTGCAAACAGGGGTTGGCGCACGATGAAACGCAGGCCATGCCGTATGTCGCCAAGCAGACTCTCTACCGAGAGACCCGACCGAGACCCTGGCTCAGACGGAGCAGAATGGATCCGACGATCTTGGCTCGTGGATTGCTGAAGCCCGGTCATGTCTCTCTCCTTATCCCAGATACTGTGTACCTTTAAGCAAGAGGCATACCCAACCTGGAACCCAAGAAGACCTGCACGAATGCGCACCCAGTACCAGGTGTACAAGCCAGCCGTGTCCGGACCCGGGAAGTCGACGTCCGAAAGCGAACAATCGGCTTGGTACTACAATTGATCTCTGTTTTACAGTGAGCTGGAGCTCGAGCGCCCATCGAGGGACATAGGGGAGATCCTAGAGTGCGACATTTGCTGGTCCTTGGACGAACAAGCCTTCTGCTGTTGCCCTGCCTCGCCTTGTTCTTGGCTTCTACCGCCAGCGCCCAATACGAGAGCCGGCCTGGACGCGGCGTCACGCTCTACCGTGACCTCGGATTCTCCGGCACCAGCCAGACCTTCTCCGAAGATGTCTCCGATTTGAGAGGCTCTTATATCGGCAATGACACAGCCACCTCCGTGAGGGTCAGCTCAGGCTGCCGAGTCAGGCTCTACGCCGACGCCAACTTCCGGGGTAGCTATATAGACGTGAACCGCGATATCTCGGATCTGAGAGGCTCGCAGGTCGGCAACGACACGGTCACTTCCATACAGGTGCGCTGCGATGGGAATGGGGACGACTGGAACAGTGGTGGCGGGGGATGGAATGGCGGCAGCACCGCCAGCGGTGTGACGCTCTTTCGAGATCTCGACTTCTCCGGCAGGCGTCAAACGTTCTCCAGCGATATCTCCGATCTGCGGGGCTCCTACGTCGGCAACGACACCGCTACTTCTGTGCGGGTCGATCGGGGCTGTAGCGCCAGGCTCTACGCCGACGCCAACTTCCAAGGTGCTCACGTCGAGGTGGAAAGGGAGATCTCGGATCTTCGGCGTTCGCCGGTCGGCAACGACACGGTCACTTCCATGCAGGTGCGCTGCGATGGGAATGGGGACGACTGGAACAGTGGTGGCGGGGAGTGGGATGGGGGCAACACTACCTCCGGTGTCACGCTCTATCGGGATCTCCACTTCTCCGGCAGGCGTCAGACCGTCACCCAAGATATCTCCGATCTGCGGGGCTCCTACGTTGGCAATGACGCGGTAACCTCCGTGCGGGTCGATCGGGGCTGTCGCGCCAGGCTCTACGCCGACGCCAACTTCCAAGGTGCCCACGTCGAACTGGAACGGGATCTCTCGGACCTGCGGGGTTCGCCGGTCGGCAACGACACGGTCACCTCCGTGCAGGTGCGCTGCGATGGGAGCGGGGGCGGCTGGGACAGCGGGGGCGGGGGATGGAACGATGGCGATTCGAACTGGAGCTCCAGCAATCGGATCACGCTCTACGAAGATGCAAACTTCCGCGGTACAGCCTATTCTTTCGATGCAGACGTGGGCGATCTACGTTCGGCGTTCGGCGCTAACGACGCAGCGAGCTCGGTTCGAGTTGCCGCGGGATGCACAGTGCGCTTGTATCAGGACACCCAGTTTCGGGGGGACTACACTGAGTCCAGCCGGGACATCTCCGATCTGAGGAGCTCTCGGGTAGGCAACGACAGCGCCAGCTCTATTCAAGTTCGTTGCCGGTAGGGCTCGAACCTACGAGCGCTTCGTCCCGGCGATCCGCGTTTGGGCCCCGAGTCTCTGCCTGGCCGAAGGATCCGTGTTCGGTTCGCGCGATGATCTCCTCCTGAAGCTCGGCCGACAGGTCACAGAAATAGTCGCTGTAGCCGGCGACCCTGACGATGAGGTCCCGGTGTGAGGTGGGGTCCGCCTGTGCCTTCCTGAGTAGCTCCGCGTTCACCACGTTGAACTGCACGTGATGGCCATCCATCTTGAAGTAGGACCGAACCAGATGGGCCAGGTTGTCGATGCCCTCCTCTCCTTCGAGAAGTGAAGGGCTGAACTTCATGTTCAGCAACGTGCCGCCGGTCTTGACATGATCCATCTTGCCAGCCGACTTGAGCACCGCCGTGGGACCACTTCGATCGCTGCCTTGCACTGGCGAGATGCCCTCCGAGACCGGCTGCCCATCCGAACGCCCATCGGCCGTCGCGCCGGTCACCGACCCGAAGTAGATGTGGCAGGTTGTCGGTAGCATCTCGAGGCGATAGCTACCGCCCCGGGCGGTCGGCCGTCCGTCGATGGCCTCGAAGGCCGAATCGAAGACCCGCCTCATGAGCTCGTCGGCATAGTCGTCGTCATTGCCATACTTGTGCGTACGGTGGAGGAGCCACTGGCGTAGAGGCTCATCGTCCTGAAAGTCACGATCCAGGATCGCCACCATCTCATCCAGGCTGTTGCTTGCCTTCTCGTAGACCAGCTCCTTGATGGCTGCCAGGCTATCGGTGATGGTTCCGATGCCCACCGCCTGGATGAAGGTGTTGTTGTACCGCGCTCCACCGGCGTTGTAGTCCCGCCCCTGGGCGATACAGTCGTCGATGAGGACCGACAAGAACGGCGCCGGCATCAGCCTGGCGTAGAGGCTCTCGATGATCTGGTTGCCGCGAATCTTCAAGTCGATGAGGTGCCGCAGCTGCCGCTCGAAGGCACTGAAAAGCTCGTCGAAAGTGGCAAAGGATGTGACCTCTCCCGTTTCGGGTCCGAGCTGTCGCTGCGTCCTCGGGTCGAAGCCGTTGTGGAGCGCCAGGTCCAGCACTTTCGGCAAGTTGAAATAGCCGGTGAGTATGTACGCCTCCTTGCCGAAAGCTCCCACCTCCACACAGCCGCTGCAACCACCCGCTCGCGCATCCTCCAGTGACTTGCCCTGCCGGATCTGCTCCTCCACCACCGTGTCGGCGTTGAATATGGAGGGAAACCCATAACCCTTGCGGACCACCCTGAGCGTGTGCTCGAGCAGAGCGTTGGGCGTCTTGCGCGACAGCTGAA
>JAUWSP010000489.1 GCA_030610025.1 Acidobacteriota bacterium
GGGGCTCAGAAGCAATGCGGGCTAGGAGGCCACGCTATACTGCGTGAGCTATGAAGAAGCTCTCGGTGGTAATTCCTGCTTTCAACGAAGTCGAGACCATCGAGAAGGTGCTCGGCAGGGTCGCGGATGCGCCGCTACCGGCAGATGTGGAGCTGGAGATTGTCGTGGTGGACGATGCCTCGACGGATGGCACACAGGCCAAGCTCGAAGAGCTCGCCGCTAGCGGGGCACCCGCGTTCAAGCTGGTTCAGCATGAAAGAAACCAGGGCAAGGGCGCGGCGTTGAGAAGCGGCTTCGCGGCCGCACAGGGAGACTTCGTTCTGGTTCAAGATGCAGATCTCGAGTACCACCCCAGGGACTATCCGGTGCTGCTTCAGCCGTTGCTGGAAGAGGACGCCGATGTGGTCTACGGCTCGCGGTTCCTGGGTGGGCCCCACCGGGTGCTCTTCTTCTGGCACTTCCAGGGCAACAAGCTCCTGACCCTGATGTCCAACATGTTGACGGATCTGAATCTGTCGGACATGGAGACCGGATACAAGGTCTTCCGCAAGGAAGTGCTCGACAATCTCACGCTGCACTCGAATCGGTTCGCCATCGAGCCCGAGATGACCGCCAAGGTAGCCAAGCAGCAAGTGCGGATTTTCGAGGTTCCCATCTCCTATTCAGGGCGGACCTATGCCGAGGGCAAGAAGATCGGTTGGAAGGATGGGGTGGCTGCTGTCTGGGCCATCCTTCGCTATAATCTCTTCGATTGAGTCAGCCCCGAAAAACTGTCATTGATGCCCGCCGCGGCATCCAGGAGGTATGTCTTGCGCCATCCACGTCAAATCTTCGTCGCAGGTGCTGTCGTCTTGACCTTGTCCATCGGCCTGGCCCTAGTCGCCTGCGGTCCGAAGTCACACGCTGAAAAGGTAGCTCAGACGCGAGCGCTTTATTCGGCCAGGCTGAACGGCTTCGTGGTGGAGGAGGAACCCCTGGTCGAGGAGGTCATCGGCGAGATCGAAGCTTCTGCCGAAGGAGCGGATGTCGAAGAGGTGGCACTGGAGGAGCCGGCTGACTTCGAGCCGGTCGCGGTGAGCCAGAGAGTGCTGCTCGACATCCTGATCCAGCATGACACCTACGACAAACTCCCCGGAATCACGGTCGAGATCTCCATGGCGGATCCGAGCGGGCAGGAGAAGGATCATTGGCGAGCTTGGTTCGACACCTCCGATATCCCGAAGGCTACTGTGACTCAATTCACGCACATTCTGGAAGATGTGTCGTATGAAGAGGGTGACGGCTTCTACGTCGAGGTCCGTCAACCGGTGCCCGAAGAGGAATGGGGCGAGTACAAGGAATTCGCCTCGGGATCCTGACGTCTGGAGCTTGGGACTCTGAATTTCTCCGCGGTCGGGCGCCACTCTCGACCTCTCGAGCCTGCTTGGAGACTCGCAGACTTATGACCCAGCGCCCCGCCACGACCACACATGAAGCCGTTGCCGCCGACCTGGTTGCGCGGCTCGAGCGGCAGGTAGCGTCCGTGGTGAAGGGCAAGGGTGACGTCATTCGGCAGGCAGTGGTCTGCCTATTGGCCCGCGGTCACGTCCTCATCGAAGATGTCCCAGGGGTGGGGAAGACGACTCTGGCACAGTCGTTGGCCAGCTCTCTGGGTCTGGCCTTCCAGCGGATCCAGTTCACCAGCGACCTCCTGCCGTCGGACATCATTGGTGTTTCCATCTACCGGCAGACCCGTGAGCGCTTCGAGTACGTGCCGGGACCGATCTTCTCGAATGTGGTGCTGGCGGACGAAATCAACCGAGCCAGCCCGAAGACGCAGTCGGCGCTGCTGGAAGCCATGAGCGAGCGGCATGTGACGATCGACCGCGAGCGCCACCCATTGCCCGAGCCCTTTATCGTCCTGGCGACCCAGAATCCTCTGGAGTATGTGGGTACCTTTCCGCTCCCCGAGTCCCAGCTGGATCGATTCATGATGTCGCTGAGGCTCGGATATCCACCCAGAGAGCAGGAGCGGGAGCTCCTCATCTCTGGTGGAGTCGACCGCATCCTCGCGGATCTCGAGCCGATCGTGAGCCGAGAAGACGTGCTGCAGCTCCAGGCCCGCACCGAAGAGGTCGTGGTGGCCGGTAAGCTGGCAGACTACATTCTCTCCCTGGCCGAAGCGACTCGCGACTCGGCACAATTCGTGCTCGGTGTTTCCACTCGGGGAGTGCAGAATCTCTACCGCTCCGCGCAGGCCATGGCACTGTGTGAGGGCCGACCCTTTGCGACGCCGGATGATGTACAAAGAGTCGCGGCACCTGTGTTTGCTCACCGTCTGCTTCTGAAGAACGGCGGCGGTGGGCTGGAAGCCGCCAGACATGCCGTAGGCAAGGTCCTGGACTCGGTCCCCATTCCTGTCTAGTGAGAACCTCGCAAAGGCACGATGGCACCGCGCAAGAGCGTTCCTGAAGGTATCCGGATCACCAAGGTCGGGCTCTGGTTCATCATTCTCACGGTGCTGGTGGCGGTGCCGGCCGCCAATACCGGCAACAATGCGCTCTATCTCGTCGAAGCGACGATGCTGTCGTTGCTGGTCGTCTCCGGGGTGATCTCGAGACAGAACCTCCGCCGGCTCGAAGTCGATTTCTCTCCGCCCTCCGAGGTCTATGCCAAGGAGCCCTTCGATATCGGCTTCGAGCTGCGCAATCGGGGCCACTTCTGGCCGAGATGGTTGTTGGTCCTGGCAGGCACCGAACAAACCCGGTCCGTCCTGGTGCCTTATCTGCCGCGCCGCTCCGCCTTCCAGGGCAGTCTGGAATTGACCGCTACGCGCCGGGGCATCCTGGCTCTCGAGCATGCGCACCTGGCGTCGATCTTCCCTCTTGGATTGTTTCGCAAGGGGATGAGATATCGCATCGACCTGGATTTGCTCGTCTATCCGGAAGTTCGGTCTTCGCTCGAGCTCCACCGGAGAGGCCTTGGCGGAGTCGGAGAGCAGCCGGCACGCAAGATCGGGGTTGGCCCGGAGCTGCACAGCCTGAGGGCCTTTCGTCTCGGTGATGATCGGCGAGGAATTCACTGGAAACAGACAGCCCGCACCGGTGAGTTGGTCTATATGGAGAGGGAGGCCGAGACCGGCGAGCGCCTCTCCATAGTTCTCGATAATGCTGTCGGGAAGCTGGACACCGCTGCCGTGGAGGAGGCGTTCGAGCTGTTGGTCAGCGATGCGGCAAC
>JAUWSP010000009.1 GCA_030610025.1 Acidobacteriota bacterium
AGAAAAATGGTTTGGAGAGTTTTCGACACCATCGTCAGCCCCTTTTTTGGCCTCAATTACGGGCCGGGTCATCGTATTTGCCGAGAGGAGTTTTGTATACACTGAGGCCTGATAAATCTTCCGTGATCTTTCCGCCCTACAATGCCAAGAGTCGACCCTACCCCTTTGCGATCGCCTCAAGCTGGTCGGTCAGCAGCCCCTTGAATAGTGAGACCTTGTAGCTGTTGTGCTCGAGGGGTTCGGCCCCGGCCATGACCACCTCAGTGGCGCGGGCGATGGTGGCCGAGTCCAGCGTGGTGCCAACCAGCACCTTGGCCGTTTCTCGGGTTCGCCACGGCACCGGTGCGGCGCCGGAGAGCACCACCCGGCCGGCAATCACGGTATCGCCGTCGAAACGCAGTACCAAGGCGAGCCCTGCCAGAGCGAAATCCCACGAAGCGCGGCCCCTGACCTTTCGGTACGAGGAGCGCAGGCCGTCCGGCGCCGGCTGCAGAACCACCTCAGTGATGATCTCACCCTGCTCGAGAAAAGTCTCGCGCTGGGGATCGACTGACGGTGGGACGTGGAACTTCTCCACCGTCATGCTGCGGCTCCCGCCCGGACCGGTGATGCGGACGGTGGCAGCCAGAGCGATCAGGGCCGGAGCGGTGTCGGAAGGGTGAACCATGTAGCACGACTCACCGCCAAGCACGCAGTGGTGTTGGTTCTCTCCGGAAACGGCATAACAGGTGTCCCCGCCCTTTCGCAGGCAGTCGAAGTCGCCTCGGTAATACCAGCAGCGCGGTTTCTGGCACAGATTGCCGGCAATGGTGCCCTGGCTTCGCAGCTGCGGGCTGGCCACCACCGCGGCGGCCTCGGCTAGAGCCGAATAGCGCGATCTGATTATCGGATGAGCGGCGATCTCGGCTATGGTCGTCATGGCGCCGATATGGACGCTGCCGTCGGTCTCGACTCTGATGCCTCGAAGGTCGTCGATGAGAATGAGGGAGACCACGGTTCGGGCGTTGAAGACCCGGTCATGGAGGCAGCCGAGCAAATCGGTGCCCCCTGCGTGGAGACGAACTCCCTCCTGGGTCAAGTGCTGGATGGCCTCGACCAAGGTGGTGGGACGAACGTAGGCAAAGGTCGGCAGCATGGGCTTTATCAGTCTATCAGGAAGGCTCCTGGCCGTCGCCGCCGCAGAAGCCTGGTCAGATGACCGGGCTTGCTGTCGGGGGTTGCGGCCTGGGGGGGCATACCCCTAACATACACGGCCGGAGGTAAGGTTCCCGGTGGTGATGACACGACCCAGTGCGAAGCGAACTTTGGTCAAACTGGCTTTGAGCCTTGCGAGCCTGGTGGTCGTTCTGGTGGTGCTGGAGGGTGTCCTTCGTCTGGCCGGCTGGATGATGGTCCGACTGGCCGTGGATCGGGGCGCTGCGGCAGGCAAGGAGCGTGTCATCCTGTGCATCGGTGATTCGTTTACGATGGGTGGATTGTCGACCTTTGACACCAGCTACCCGATCCAGCTCGGAGGACTTCTACGCCGGCGTCACCCCGGGACCAACCAGCGGGTGGTCAATCTCGGTCGAGCCGGCTCGAATACCGCGCAGATGCTGCGCAACCTTGAGCGAGGCATCGAGCAGAACCATCCGGAGGCGGTCGTTGTCCTCGGAGGATGGAACAACTTCCGCAACTTCTACGGCTTTCGTGGAGCCGGCGAGGTGAGTGGTGGGGTAAGCCGGGCGATCACGGACGTGTTCCTCGACCTGAGGGTATACAAGATGATCCAGATGCTGAGTGAACGTTTGCAGGGGACCGGCCCGAGACCCTTGGAGAGTGCCCCGGCCGAAGGCGCAGGGGCAGCGGATCAAATCGAGCGAACACGTCGCCTCACCTCGGACTCCAAGGGGCATCTGGAGCGGGGTATGGCGTTCAAGGAAGCGGGTGAAACCGAGCGCGCTATCGCCTGCTTTGTCGAGTCGATCAAAGCCAACCCCAACGACCCCCGGGGTTATCGGCAGGTCTCCAAAACCTTGCGTGACCAGGAATTGGCGCAGCAGTTCTTCCTCGCCAGGCTCAAGGAGGACCCGGAGCAGGCCTGGCCCTGCCTGGGTATGAGCCTGGTTTTCCAGGACCAGGGGCGATTCGACGAAGCGAGAATCTGGCTGGAACGAACCCGGGCGGTAGATTCAGAATTCTCCGATTACGTCGAAAGGTCCCTTCATCTTCTCGACCGCAATCGAGCGTACACTGAGATTTCGACCTGGATCCGCCTGGACCTGGCCGACATGAAGAGGCTTTGTGAGGCTCACAACGCACAGCTCGTGATCCAGAACTATCCCCTCGGCGACTTCGCCATGCTGGCTCGTTTCGCAGCCGAAGAGCGGCTACCTTTCGTGGATCACCTGGGGGTCTTCGACCGATTTCCCGAGGCGGAAAGGAGCAAGTACTTCCTGCCGGACGACTTCCACCCTAATGGGAAGGGGAATGCGATTATGGCCGAGAACATTTATCGGGTTTTGTTAGGTATGGAACTGATCGAAGAGAGGGTTCCTGATGTGGATTGAAAAGAACATTCCGAGGCCGGCTGCAGGGCGGGCCGGTTATCGCCTCGCGGTGACCTGTGCGGTCTTACTTGCCATCGGCCTGTCAGTCTCCTGCGGCGCGGCGATCGAGCCTCGCCCCAAGGTCCTGGTACTGGGCCTCGACGCGCTGGGGTGGAAGGTGCTCGAGCCGTTGATCCGGGAGGGTCGAGTGCCGCACCTGGCCGCCCTGGTCGAGGGCGGGGCCGCTGGCGTGCTGGGTACCAACACCGGCTGTTCGCCCCGCTACTGGACCACGATCGCCACCGGTAAGGCTCCGGAGAAGCACCAGCTGTGGGGGTGGAGCATTCTTCGAAAGGAGGCCGGGCGCCGGCCGATGCGAAGCTACGACCGCAGGGCCAAGGCAATCTGGAACATTGCCGGGGAGCAGGGCAAGACCGTCGGCGTGGTCAACTACCTGGTGACCTGGCCACCCGAGGAAGTCAACGGCTGGATCGTGCCCTCGTACTTCTACCACGGTCTCCCGAGCGAACAGCAGACGACCTCACCGGCGTCGCTCGCGGCAGAGATCGCACACTTCAAGATTCCCGATTTCATTTCCGATAAGCCGAGCCGGCACTCCAACCAGGAGATCATCGCAAACGTCTGGGATGAGGCTGCCTGGGTGGCTGCGGTAGGCCGACACCTGCAGGAAACCAAGGACCCAGATCTACTGATCCTCTACACGCTTGGCATCGACTGGCTCGGTCACCGCTTTTGGTCCTACTACCAGCCGGAGTATTACCAGGATCCGCTGTGGCAGCTCGACCAGGCGGACGTCGAGCGCTTCGGTGGGGTGATTCCGGATCTCTATGCGGCAACCGACCGCGAGTTCGGTCGCGTTCTCGAGCAGGTGGACGAGGAGACGACCGTGGTCGTGCTCTCCGATCACGCCATGAAGGCATGGGGGGAGGGCGATGATACCAACCTGGCGGTTCTCAACTACGACCGGTTGCTCGAGCATGCCGGCCTTCTCGAAAACGGTCCGGATGGCAAACCGGACCTCGACCGGAGTCTGGCCTATTGCACGGATCAGGGGGCATGGGAGGACCACCTGAGCTACATCACCGTCGCTCTTCATGCCGACGATCCGCGTTACCCCGAGGTCCTGTCCCGCCTGGCCGAGCTCTTCCGCGGTATGGCTTGGGCGGCGGACGGCGAGGCGCTCTTCGACCGAGTTCTCACCCGCTCTGAGATCGGTCCCGATTTTCCCTATTCCACTGACGACTTCGATCTGGTCGTTGTGGAGAGGGAGCTCTGGCCTTACCGGGCGCCTTACTCGGCGCGGGCCGATGAGGAGGTGATGGTGGACGGTTCTCGGGTGGTGCTGCGCGAGCTGCTTTCCTTCACCCGTCCGGGCAAGCCGGGAATTCACGATCTCGAGGACGGGGTGATCATCCTTGCAGGAAACCACGTCCAGCGCGGGGTGCAGCTCAAGAGCGCTACCATCCGTGACATCACGCCGACGCTGCTTCACCTCCTCGGCCTGCCTGTTGCCAGGGACATGGACGGCAAAGTGCTGCTCGAGGCGCTCGACCCCGACTTCGTACAAGCCCACCCGGTACGCTGGGTTGACAGCTACGAGAGCCCCTCGGTCAAACGACGTGATGGTAACAGCGAGCAAGCTCTGCCCGAGGAGGAAGTGCTCCAGGAGCGTCTCCGCTCGCTCGGCTACCTGGAATGACATTCCGGTGGAGAGAGGCAGGATCGGGTTGCGGTGTCTTTTCCGCAAGCTCTCGCTCAATTTTTGAGGCTGCTGGTCGTGCTGGAGAAGGGGCTGCGCATGACCGACGATGAAGGCTACTTCATTCCCGACGGCTTTCACCCAAACGCCAGAGGAAATGCGATCATGGCCGGGGCCATCTCCCGGGTCCTGGTGGGCTCGGACCTGATTGTGTCCCCTTGCGGAGGGTTTAAGAGTTGAGTATGCGACGGCAGTTTCCGCTCGTGGCAGATCTGCTTCGAGGCACGGCCCTGGTGGCCAGGGGGAGGGTGCTGCGGTGCTTCGACCGCCCTCTCGCCCCACGGGCGGTCAACTTTGCAGTCACCTATCGCTGCAATCACCGCTGCCAAACCTGTGCCGTCTACGGTGACGAGCAGTTCACTTCGACCTATGGCAAGGAGCTGACCGCCGAGGAGATCATCGCTGCGTTCGAGGACCCGCTCCTCAAAAAGCTCGACGTGCTCCGGATCACCGGTGGTGAACCATTCCTACGGGACGACCTCGGTGAAATCGTCGAAGGGATCCAGCGCGTGGCGCGCCCTGGGACCTTCTATATCACCACCAACGGCTCCTTTCCGGATCGGGTGGGTGAGTTTCTCCTCCGGATGGAACCCAGCAAGGCCAAGATCCACCTCCAGATCAGCATCGACGGCGTCGGTCAAACCCATGACCGGGTACGGGGATTGGACGGCGCCTTTGACAAGGCGGTGAGGACCCTCGAGGTGGTCGGCGACCTGCGGCAGAAGATCCCGGTCTACGCTGGTGTCAACCACACCCTGAGTCGGCTCAACCTCGACAGCCAGAGGGCGGTCGAGGATCTGGCACGCGAGCACGGCTTCGGCTACAGACCCATGCTTGCCAGACGCTACTGCGAGAACACTTCGATCGACATTGATCCCCTTGAGGAGGAGATTCCGCACCGGCCCTTCTTCGATCTCGACCTGGAGGTCGTCAGGGCCATCTATGACCGCTTTCGTGAACTCTCCCTGGCCGACGGCGCCTGGACGTACTCCAAGGAGGTCTCGACCTCGTTTTTCTGGAAGATCGCCGAGGCGTACTCCTACGATGCAGAAACCAGCCGTGTGTTACACGGTCAAAGTAGCCCCAACCCCGCCTGCATGGCGCTTTTCAGCCACTTCCGCCTCATGCCCGACGGTGACGTGATCCCCTGTCGGGCCATGCCCAAGGCGGCAGGCAATTTGCGAAAGAGCTCGTTCAGCACGATCTGGCGGTCGACGACATCGACCCAGATCAGACGGGATGTCAAGCGTTGCAAGGGTTGCTGGACCTGTGACATCGGGCCCAGCATCTACTACTCCGGCGCAGTCATTCCCTGGTTCATCAGCAGTTTCTTCCGTCGGCGGCTGTGGCGCCGGGCTTCGGCCCCGGACCAATGATCGAGGCCAGAGGGAGCTACCTGCGTCTTGCACGCGAACGGCTCCGGGATGGCCGGTTCCCTTGGCTGGTCAATCAGGGTCTGCGCACCGCTGCGATCGCCCTGGCCGATCGCCTGCATCTCCCACCTCTCACCGGTCCGCTGCTGGGCACCCTGGTCGTCACCTACCGTTGCAACTACAACTGTCCGATGTGCCCGGTGGCGAGCGAGGACGGCCAGGATGAGCTCGACACGGCGGCCGTCGAGTCTCTGGTTGACGACTTTGCCGCCATGGGCACGCCGGGCCTGGCCATTACCGGCGGTGAACCCCTGCTGCGAGACGACGTTTTCCAGATCATCCGCCGGGCCAGATCTCACGGCATGGTCGTCAACCTCAGCACAAACGGCCACCTCCTGACCGAGGACCACATCCTGGATCGACTGATGGGCGACCCGCCGGAAAACGTCAACGTCTCCCTCGACAGTGCCCTGCCCGAGCGGCACGACCGTCTCCGGGGTTTCCCCGGCAGCTTCGAGCGAGTTGTGGAGGGTATTCGGGGGCTGGTCGCGCGAAGGGCCAGCGAGAAGGCGTCCTTCCACATCACTGTGGTCTCGGTCTTGACCGAGAGGAGTTTCGGCAAGGTGAATGACTTGTGTCGCCTGGCCGAGGAGTTGGGGGTCGACGCGGTCGGGTTCATCCCTTACCACAGTTTCGCAGGCACCAAGCGGGAAATCGAACCCCGCAGGTGGGGGGAGATCACGGCCGGCGTCGAGGCGCTGATCACCAGAAAGCGGGCGGGAACGCGACCATGGATCGACAACACCCGGCGCTACCTCGAGACCCTGCCTCTGGCGATGGCCGGGGTGGACGCGCCGGTGCGCTGCTCCTCCGGTTATACCACTTGTTATGTCGATGCTCACGGCGATGTCTTCGGCTGCTGGCCCCATGTCGAGCTGCGGCGGCCGATCGGTAACGTCAAGGGCTCGAGCCTGCGCTCCATCTGGCGTTCGGCCGACTACGCCCGCCTCCGGCGCGAGATGCGAGCTTGCCGGGCTTGCTACTGGAACTGCCAGACCGAACTCAACTTGCTCTTCAGTCCCTTTCAGCAGATTCCTGATCCTGTGCCGCCGACAGCGAGCTGCGGTGTGATGGAGAATGGGTCGTGAGCGCGGGCAAGCGGATTCTGCTGGTTGTCCCCCCAACGGGTTTGTACCTGCGTGATCGCTGTGAGGCAGTGGCCTTGAAGAGCATGCTGGTCCAGGACATCCGTCCGCCGATGGACCTGGCCTACATGGCCGCCCTGCTCGAGGCCGCAGGCCACGACTGTCGGATCAACGACTTCGCCGCTGCGGGTGCGAGCTGGCCGGACGTGGTTCAGGAACTGGGTTCCTTTACACCGAACGTGGTGGTAGTCAGCACAACCTCGACCACTCTCGACGAGGACATGGAGGTCTGCCGGCTGGCAAGGGAACAAGATCCGGAGACCTCCACCATCGCCAAGGGAGGCTTCCTCTATGCCCAGGGCCGCGAGGTGCTCGAACGCTTCGGAGAGCTTGATGTCGTCCTCCGCAACGAGGCCGATCACGCTATCGCCGAGGTTGTGGCGGGGAATAACCTGAGCCAGGTCAGAGGGATTACCTATCGGCTGAATAACACCATTGTCCGTAACCCCGAATGCAGATCCAAAACTGACCTCGACCAACTTCCTTTGCCGGCCCGACATTTACTGAACCATCAGCTTTACCGGAGGCCGGACACAGGTGCGCCCTTGACGGTCGTGCTGGCCGCCAAGGGGTGCCCGGCCGAATGCATCTTCTGTTCCGGGAAACCATACGTCGGCAGCATCGTTTGCAGCCGTGACCCTTTGGCAGTGGCCGAGGAGCTTGAGATTTGCGTTTCCGAGCACGGTATTCGGGATTTCCTCATTCAGACCGACAACATCAGTTACGACAAGCAGTGGATCCTCACCCTATGTCGCCGGCTGGTCGAAAGGCAGGTAGACGTGACCTGGGGTTGCACCAGCCGAGTGGACACCTTGGATGAGGAAATCCTCGGTTGGATGGCCCGGGCCGGATGTTGGGTCATTTCCCTCGGCATTGAGAGTGGGTCGGAGGAGATCCTGCGGCGGGCAAAAAAGGGCGCCACCGTGGAGCAGAGCAGAAACGCGGTGGCCATGTGCCGCCGGGTGGGGATTCGGACATTTCTTTATTTCGTGATTGGGCTGCCATGGGAGTCGCGTAAAACCGTTCGTCAAACCATTGGGTTGGCCAAGGAGCTGGACGGTGATTTCTACGAGTTCCATCTCGCCTTCCCCTTTCCCCGAACAGAGTTACACAACATTGCCTTTGCCGAAGGTCTCACGGACGAGAGCCTGGTCGAGAACGGAAGCTATGCCAACCCGGCGATGCGTTCCTTTCATCTTTCGCGCAAAGAACTGGCCCGTTGGCGTCGGCGAGCGTTACTCGAAGTCTACTTCCGACCCGCCTATTTTCGCCGCCTTCTGGCCAACATCCACTCCATCGGCGAGCTGGTGAACTACCTTCGTTTCGGGGTGCGGGGCGTATTGGCTATGCTGCGACGGTAGGCCACGAGCCGGGCCTCGGACGCCTGGAGTTGCCGGACGAGGAAGATCGAGCTACCCTGACTTATGATGGCAACGTCTCGGCAGAACGACTCTCCGGTGCGGCCGCTGCGCGGGACGCGAGCGCGGATGAACCGTGACGATGTCCCCGATCCCGGTCGCCCGGACGTGACCATCGTGATTCCGGTCTTCAACGAGGAGGAGAGTCTCTCAGAGCTGCTTCGGCAGCTCGATGCCGCCCTCGCGCCGCTGGAGGTGGAGACGGAGATCATCTTCGTCGACGACGGTTCCGGCGATGGGTCGCTGGCCGTTCTGCGTCAGCTCGCGGCACGGGACGAGCGGGTGAAGGTGATCGTCTTTCGTCGTAACTTCGGCCAAACAGCGGCGCTGGACGCCGGTTTCCGCCACGCCCGCGGCGACGTGATCGTGGCTATGGATGCTGATCTCCAGAACGACCCCGCGGACATTCCCCGGCTGCTCGATAAGATAGCCGAGGGCTATGACGTGGTCAGCGGCTGGAGGAAGAAGCGCCGCGAGCCGTTTTTTACCAGGGTCTTGCCGTCCAGGATGGCCAACTGGCTGATCTCGCGTATCACCGGCATCCGACTGCACGACTTCGGCTGCACCCTGACCGCTTACCGGCGCGAGATCATGTCTGATGTGCACCTCTTCGGAGAGATGCACCGCTTCATTCCGGTCTGGGCCAACTGGGCCGGCGGTCGCATCACCGAGATCGAGGTCAGCCACCATCCGCGCCGCTTCGGCAGCACCAAGTACAGCCTCTTTCGGACTTTTCGGGTTGTTCTCGACCTGATCACGGTGCACTTCCTGGTCGCTTATACCTCCAAGCCGGCCTATTTTTTTGGCAAGTTTGGCCTCGCCGCGTTCCTTCTTTCCTTCCTGACCCTGTGCTGGACCCTCGTCGAGAGGCAGCTCTTCGGGACCTGGGTGCACAAGAACCCGGTCTTTTTGATCGGCATCTTCTCGGCCCTGGTCGGTGTGCAGGTGATCTTCACCGGCCTCCTTGCCGAACTCAACACGCGGACCCACTTCGCCGCCAGCGGTCGTCCGGCCTACTTCGTGCGGGAGTGCATCAACCTCGATGAGGCGGATGGAATGGTCGGTCGCCCTGGGGCCGACCGCGAGGGCTGATGTGCGGTATCGCCGGCTTCATTGACCAGCCGTCGCGGGTCTGTGATCCCGAGACGGTCTTGCGCAAAATGACCTCCGAGTTGGCCCACCGCGGGCCCGACGACGAGGGTTTCTACGCCTCCGCCGGGGTTTATCTCGGCCACCGCCGTCTGGCGGTGATCGACCTTGAAGGCGGCCATCAGCCGATCAGCAACGAGGACTCGAGCGTGGTGGTGGT
Source organism: Acidobacteriota bacterium (assembly GCA_030610025.1). Lineage (GTDB taxonomy): Bacteria > Acidobacteriota > Thermoanaerobaculia > Multivoradales > JAHEKO01 > JAUVRX01. The sequence goes on from JAUWSP010000009.1 coordinate 9,614, forward strand.
TGCCAACGGTGAAATCTACAACTACCGTCAGCTCCGGCTCGATCTCGAGGAGGGCGGGCACCGCTTCACGACCGCGTCGGACACCGAGGTTCTGGTCCACCTGTGGGAAGACCACGGCACGGGCATGCTCGAGCACCTGGTCGGCATGTTCGCCTTCGCCCTGTGGGACAGCCGCCGACGGACCCTGCTGCTGGCCCGCGACCGCCTCGGACAGAAGCCGTTGTACGTGCACGTTCACCGGCACGGGTTGAGCTTCGGCTCGGAGCTGCGCAGCCTGATGGCACATCCGGCGACGCCGGCCGAGGTCGATTTGCGAGCCCTGAGGAAGTATCTGCTCTACGACGCCGTGCCGGCGCCGGGGGCGATGCTGTCAGGGGTGCGCAAGCTTGAGCCTGGGCAGTGGCTTTCCTGGCGTGACGGACAGTTGGATTTCGGCCGTTACTGGGACATTGGGTGTGCTGCGGTGCCCGATCTTCCACATGACGAGAACGAGCTGGGTGAAATGCTGTGGCAGCGCATCGCCGACAGCGTTCGCATGCGCCTGATCGCCGAGGTGCCGCTCGGCGTTTTCCTCTCGGGAGGGATCGATTCTTCAACGGTCGTCGCTGCAATGGCGGAGGAGGTGTCGCCCCGTACCATCAAGACCTTCTCGGTGGGTTTTGACAACGCCTCCTTCGACGAGTCCGACCATGCCCGAACGGTGGCCCGCCACTTCGGCACCGAGCACCACCAGGAGGTCCTTTCACCTGCGACCGTCATAGAGCTCCTGCCCGAGATCCTGGGCAGCATGAGTGAGCCCCTGGCCGACGGCTCCCTGGTACCCACCTTCCTGCTTTCCCGATTTGCGCGCCGGAGCGTCACTGTGGCTCTGAGTGGAGATGGCGCCGACGAATTCCTGCTCGGCTACCCCACCTTTCAGGCCCACAGACTGGCTCGACTTGGCGAGTGGGTGCCGGGGTTCGTGCGAAGGCGCGTGCTCCAGCCGCTCGTGTCGCGGCTACCCGTGGATACGAACAACATCAGCCTCGACTTCCGCCTCAAGCGCTTCGTCGCCGGCCTCGACTACCCTCGGGACGAGCGTCACTTCGTGTGGATGGCAGGGATGGGTCCGCGCGAACAGCGAGGGTTGTTGACGCCAGACGTGGTAGCCGAGACTCGGGACTTGGACGTCTTCGAGGACGTGGTGCGCCACCGTGATCAGGTCCCTGCGCGTGACGAATGGGACCGGCTGGGCTACCTCTACGCCAAGCTCTACCTACAGGACGACATCCTGGTCAAGGTGGACCGGGCGAGCATGGCCCACGGCCTGGAGGTACGCTGCCCAGTCCTCGACCATCGCGTGGTCGACCTTCTGACAGCCCTGCCTGCGACCATGAAGTTGCGCCGCCTGACGACCAAGTACATCCTCAAGAAAACGATGCGTTCGAGATTGCCGGAGTCCATTCTCAGCCGACCCAAGAAGGGCTTCGGTATGCCCATTGCCCAGTGGCTCAAAGGCCCGCTACGGGAGCTCGCCGAGGAGGTGCTGAGCCCGGCGAAGCTGCGGCAGGACGGCATTTTCGATCCGGCCGGTGTCCGTGCCCTGCTTGATCAACACCTCGCGGGTCGGGCCGACCATCGCAAGCCGCTGTGGAGTCTGATCGCCTTTCAGCTGTGGCGCGACCGCTACCTGGGCTGACCCGGCGTCCATGCTACCATGTCGGCCGGCCTGCCCACCGCCGCGCCGAGGCGTCAAGAATGGGATGTGGTGCGTAGCAGGAAAGCCATATGTCACAGAGAGTTCTCGTCAAACGCCGATTTCAAACTGCTGTGCCAGACACCAGCCTTCAATGACTCATAGAAGGACTATTGCCCTGCTGATCGGCCTCTACCTGCTGGTCAAGATCGTCACTCAAGTCTTTGGCGACCCGTTCGGCTATCGTGGCGATTACTACGCGCTCTATCCCGGCATGATCGCCAACGAGATCATCGAGTACGGGGCTCGCGACCCCGTCTACCTGAACCGCGGCGTTCCCCTGTATGCCGCACCGATCGTTGCCGGCTACATCACCGTGCCGTTCTTCCTGGTGCTCGGCAAGTCGCTCCTCACCATGAGGCTGGTCTCTCTGCTGATCAGCACCACCGGTTTCGTGCTCACTCTCGTGTTTCTGGGTCGTTACTTCAGAGCCAGGGTCGGGGTCATTACCGCCCTGCTGTGGATCTTTCCGCCGATCTTCTTCTTCACCTACGACACGCTTGCCTTCGAGGTCCACGAGGTCCTGGTGGTGATCAACGCGCTCCTGCTGCTCATCTTCTACCGGATCATCTTCGACCGGAGAAGGGAGTGGTACCTGTTCGCGCTGGCCGGGTTCATCGGCGGCTTCGGCACCTACTACCTGGTCAACGCGGCCTTCATCATCCCGGTGCTGCTGGTCCTTCTGTACGCAGTCGACAAGCGAGCCGTGTTGAGCTGGAACGCGGTGATCCTGGTGGCCGCCTTCGTCATCGGTCTCATACCCTGGGTGGTGATTTGCCAGGTCGAGTTCGCGCACCGGCACGGGGCGCCGTTTCACCTCGCTCTCGGCCACCAGATCGGCGAGAATCTTCGCCAGCTGCTGGTGCGCTTCCCCAGGTCCTTCTTCTTCCTGGAGAGGTCCCTCTACACCTCCGAACCCTCGGACAAGCTGGACATGTCCCGCCTCTATCCGTGGCTCAGCCCGACCCTGTACCGGGGGTACTTCTCGATCTTCATGGTGAGCTTCCTGGCGATGCTGTGGCGGCTGCGGCGTCAGTTCGCTCGGACCGCCTCGAGCCTGTTTTCGCTGCGGCGGGAGATACTGCCGGACGAGGGTCTTCGCGCCATCCCGCTACTCGTCATGCCGGTCTTCTTCCCCCTTCTCTACAGTTTCACTACCGGCACCGGCTCGAGCCCGATCGCGTCGCGCTACCTCCTGCCCGTCCACCCCTTCATGTTCATGATCATGGCGTTGTTCCTGGACCGGCTGTGGCTGGCCAGAGTCGGGTCCCGGCGATTGGCGCCGTTGGCCGTGGCCGTGGTGGCGTATCTCACCGGGGTGTTCGTGGTCTCGATGGCGCCCGCAATGGACCTGCGCAACGCCTCTCAGCTGCTCACCACCCGTGGCTACGGCTACCATCTCTTCTACAAGCTCTCGCAAATCAAGTACGAGCCCGAGAACCTGGACCAATTCCTGGCCACGGTGAAGGGCCGCAGGGCTCTGTACAAGCCGGAGATGTACTTCGGGCTGGGCTACTTCTCGACCAAGAAGGCCGTCCTTTCGAGGAGCTTGCTCGAAGAAGCCTACGTCCCCTTCTACTACATGTCCCTGGGTCGGCATACGAGGGGCAGCAAGCTCCCAATCCTGGGCAGGCCCAGGAACGAGGTGGGGGACGCGCTGTACGGGAAGGACAGCATCTTCTACTACCAGGGCCTGGGGACTGTGATGGACGTCGGGCAGGCCCTTGCGGCGAGCAACCGCGACTACTCCGAGGAGCTACAGCGCGGAATCCACAGGGCGGCCGGTTTCAGGTTGGCGCTGGACGGACAATGGGCCCGGCACCTCGGAGTCAGCGACGAGGCGCTTCGCGGCGAGGTCTACAGGGGGATGGGTTGGTACTACGGGGCTCTGCTGGAGATCCCCGAGGACTCCCGCTACACGAGCGACTTGAAGCTGAGCGTGGAGTGGCTGGAGACCGCCTATCGGACCCGTCACTCCGCCGAGTGGGAGACGGTGCGGGGGAAGGCTCGAGAGCTGCGGAGCCGGGCTCGGCAGGAGTTTCAGCGGGGTGTGGCCGAGGGGAGGGCGGCGATGTCCCAGCTGCTCGCGGTGTGTGAATGAAGGACCGCATCCTCCTGATCAATCCGCCCGGCGACAGGCTCTACTCGCGAGACCTCTACCATTCCTTCTCCTCCAAGGGACGTTATCTCTGGCAGCCCACCGACATTCTCTTCCTGTCCGGCCGGCTCTCGAATGACTTCGACCTCGATGTCATTGACGCCATCGCAGAGGGCTTGACCTGCGAGGAGACCTTGCGGCGGATCTCGGGCCGCTCGTATCATGGCATCATTTCCCTCACCGGGTCGGTTTCCTTCGACGGTGATTTCGCCTTCTTCGACGAGCTGACCCGGGCCACTCGATGCCCTCTGTATCTCACGGGCGATCTCGTTGCCTCCCAGTATCGGCAGCTGTTCTCCCTCTATCCCTTCGTGACGGGTTGCATTGCTGATTTCACCAGCCCGGATATTCTGCCCTTCTTGAGGGGTGAGCTGGATGAGCCCCGTGGCATGGCGGTGCGCAGGGACGATCACATTACACCCGTGATCCAACCAGCTCGAGACCGGACCGTCAACATTCCACCGCCTCGCCACGATCTGTTCCCCCTGAGCAGGTACAGGTTTCCCAACAACCGCTCGACGCCCATGGCGACCATTCTCGGCAGTGCAGGCTGCCCGTTCTCGTGCTCATTCTGTGCGCAGGGAACTCAGACCTATCGATATCGGGAGGCGGAAAACATCCTGGAGGAAATCCGCACACTCCACTCCATGGGGATTCGTGAGATCTACTTCCGAGATCAGCTACTGGAGGCCGTCCCGAAGAATTTCTTGAACCTTCTCGAGGGCATTGTCAAGGAGGGATATCGATTGGGCTGGACCTGTGACAGTCGCGTGGACACCCTGAAGCCGGAATGGCTCCCTCTCATGAAGCAGGCCGGCTGTCACACCATCATCTTCGGTGTGGAGAACCCGTCGCAGGGGACCCTGGATCGTTGGCTGACCAAGAAGGACAACACAGGCACTCCCGAGCTGTTCCGACAGGTGAGGAAGAACGGGATCGATCCCTGTGCCTACTTCATCCTGGGCCTTCCGGGTGAGACCAGGGAAGATGTACTCAGAACCATCGACTATGCGATCAGGCTCAACCCGAGCCTGGTTTCGTTCGCGCTTCCGTCGCCCGATTTCGGCACCGAGCTGCGAGATATCGCCGTCGAGAAGGGGGTGTTGGTCAACGATCTCACGAACACGGATCGAAGCTGGGAGGGGGCGTCGTTGAACGACGACATCTCCGACACCGAGCTGGCCGCCCTGCAGAAGCACGCGTGGAGGCGATTCTACCTCCGTCCGGGTTTCGTCCTGACCAGCTTGCGTTCGATCCGCTCCTGGACCCAGCTCATGCACTACTTCATGGAGCTCACCTCCATGGTGGGAAAGGCCTATGCTTCGAGCGTGCCATGGGGGGGGCACAAAAAAAGGTGAAGATCCTGGTCACCGGCGGCACCGGGTTCCTGGGCCGGGAAATCGTCCAGGCGCTCCTTCACGCAGGGGAACAGGTGACGCTGGTCTGCCGGAGCTCGCTACACACCCTGATGCCCAGGGAGGCGGCGGCCTTCGAGCAGGATCTGCTGGCGATGGAGGCGTCCCAGGGAATCGTTGCCGGCCATGACGCTGTGATCCACGCCGCCGTGGACTACCGCTCGGCCGAAAAATCCGTCGAGATGACCCGCAGGATCATCGCTTCCTGCCAGGCACAGGGAGTGACGCGAATGGTGTACATCAGCTCCCAGAACGCGGGCTTCACCAACCCGGCTTCGTACTCCAGGGGCAAGATGGAAGCCGAGCGGCTGGTCCGTGCCTCGGGTCTGGAGTGGGTCATCGTCAGACCCACGCTCCTCTACTGTGACTCAGGAGGGCCCTTCGTCACTGGTCTCATCCGCCTCGCGAGGTCCTGCCGGGTCATCCCGGTGTTGGGCGCGGGAGATGCCGTCATCCAGCCTGTTCACGTCGAAGATGTGAGCGCGCTGGTTGTGAGGATCCTGCGCCACCCGTCCGCAACGGTGATCACGATCGGCGGCAGGGATGCGATCTCGCTGCACGAGCTGGCTCAGAGGATCTCGGACCTGCTCCCTGGGCGTATCATCGTGCCGATTCCTGTCGCATTTGTGGCTCTGGCTGGACTGCTGCATGGAGGTGTTCGAGAGAAGCTCCAGGAGCTGGGCGAAAACAAGACGGTCGGCGAGGAGGATCTGGCGCGCGCAGGCGAGATCCTCGGTGTCAGCCCGAGAGGGATCCTGGCTGACCTCCCTGCGATGGTCTTCGGTTAGAAGTACGTGCTCTCAGCGGGCATTCGACCCCCCAGTATCCTTGCGGGAAGGAAAGAGGAAGCACGGGGGAATCTCCTATTCCTCGGTGGCGAATTCCAGGTTTCGCAGAATATTCTCCGCGATATTATTGGCCAGTAATCTGTTGCCACTGACAGTGCAATGACCAAAGACACCACCGAAGTTATCTACGAAGTAATCTTCGTATTTGCCTCCTGATAATGCATCCATGAATACCTTCTCATTATCGACGAAAATGATACTCTCATCGTGGTCGAGCATCTTCTTCAAAGGACCGACGTCTCGCATCGGGTATTCGACGGCGACCAGTCTGATACCCGCTTCGGTAGCCCTCCGCGCCACTTCCCGGTAGCAGTTTTTCGTCACCGGATTGTAGTTCTGCAGTCGATGCATGCTCGCCTTGATGAAGAACTCCTGCGCGGCCGCGTCCTGGCCGTGCTTCCGGTAGTCCATCGCCAGAATCCCATACAGCAGGTCGCTGTCCAGATCCAGCTCTGCAATCTCTCTGATGAGCCTCTGTTCGTCATCGACCCTTCCGCTGTCGTGGTCGCAGCGCTGCAGCTCGCCGTAGGCTGTGGGATCATCGGGCAGGAGTTCCACTGCCTTTTCCAGCTGCTCAGCCGCCTCCGCATATCTACGTTGTTTGCGGTAACATACGCCGAGGTGCAGATGTGCTGCCCCGTTCGAGTGGTTGATTTCAATCGCCTTGAGGAGGTGCTTCTCCGCTTCAGCGTGCCTCTTCTGTCTGCGATAGCACCATCCCAACTCAACCCATATCCTGTCGTCTGCTGGGGCGCGCTCCAGCGCTTCGAGCAGGTACTCCTCGGCTTGGGGATACAGCTGCTGCACTAAATAGCAGTGGCCCAGCTTCAAGTAGCCGTCAGTGCTTGCCGGGGCAAGCCGAACGGCTCGTTGGTAAAGCCGGATGGCTGTGTCATGTTCGCCTCGACTCTCGAAGAACGTCCCCCATCGCATGTTGTCGTCGTAGTCATCCAGAGTCTCGAGGTCCAGGGCCTCCTCCTGGTCAGGGTCTCCGAAGCCGGAACACAGCAATCGAAGGAGCCGATAGACTCTGAGATGCTCGAGAAAAGAAGTGCCAATCCGGGTTGTTTCGGGGTTGGTGTCGTACGGCATTTCACTCCAGCCGTAGTGAACGTCGTTGGTGCCCATCATGACGACAAGCATGTCGGGCTTGTATTGCCTCAGATTCTCTTCCAGCTCTGCCAGTATCCTCACTGAGTTCGTGCCCGGCACTCCCTTGTCGATCACGGTGAACTCCCGCTCCATGGCGCCCTGGTTGAGTGCCTCCTCGAGGAACTTCGGGTATTGGCCGGCGGTCGTGGATTCTCCCAGACAGAGAACGCGACACTGAG
>JAUWSP010000501.1 GCA_030610025.1 Acidobacteriota bacterium
AAGCGAACAGCGTATCCATCAGGATGATGGACAGGGGCACTCGCCAGATCTGGAGAGAGGCCGGGAGTGCCAACCGCCCGATCACGAGAATCAACCCCGACCAGAAGGCAGCCCTCACGAACGCAGTCATCTCGGCCAATCCGACATATCGCCAGATGAAGCTGTACACGCCTGAAAGGACCAGCGCACCAATCTGGATCAAGACGACCAGAGGCAGCTGGGCCAGCAAGCGCTGCAGCTGGGAAGGCTCGAGGTGGAATTCGAAACGCAGCAGATAGGAGACGGTGAATGCTACGCAAAGCACAGAAATGTCGAGGACAAACTGGGCTTGGCGAGAGAAGAAACGCGACCGAAACGCGCCTCGATTTCCAGACGCCCCGCCTTCACCGGGCGAGGATTGGCGTGAGCGAGGCTCCCCACTGGTAGTTTCAGTCATGGCGTGGTCCCTGGAACCCTACTACAGCAGAGGTTCAATCTGACCCTCTATTCTCGGGATCGGAGCTTCCTTCGGGCCTGCAGAGTCTTGGCCGTTCGGCCCACGAGATCGAATGGACGCCACAGCCGCCTGGCAAGGTAGCCCACTTCGGTCCTGGGCTGTCCATAGATCAAGTCGATCTGGCCGCGAGTCAAGAGGACCGCGCTACCCAGGTTGCGAAGCAGGCCCTTCAGACCCTGACGCTCGATCGAAGGTCGGATCACAGCAGCCAGCTTCAAAGACTGTCGATACTCGGCATCCATCGACCCCGCCAACATATGCCCGAGAATCAACGCTGGGGCAGCGTTCCCGGTCACGATCTCCGATGCCTTCTCTCCTTGCTCGAGGCGTCGCAGTAACTCTCGGATTCCCAAGACCTCCTCTCGACTCACCTCGAGCTGGATCCAACCGTAGCCTTCGGCCAGGAATCGGTCACCCTGGTCGCCGGTGAAACCCAGATCCTGGAGGTCAGCCAGGAGTTGCAGCATCGGGTATGCCCCCGGTGAGAAACCGTGCTGTCCGAGCCCGTGCACTAGCAGATGGGCCATCAAGAGGTTTGAATCCGGGATGTAGGTTCCCTCGGGCCAGTTCTCGAGAGCCCGACAATGCCCGGAGCTCAGACACTCCTCGGCCGTAGCTGCTCCATGGCCCCCGAGTCTGACTCCTCGAAGGTCGACATGAATCTCGACCACAGCACCCAGCGGGTGGACCAACGGTGGCAGATGATGCTCTTGCGGCTGAGAGTCGACCTTGAGACTTCCTTGTTGAATCAAGGTCAGAAAGAGAGTCTCCGCATTGCCACTCGGCACCAACAAGTCAATGTCACCAGCCCGCCGAGCCCCCGCAACTGAGTATCCTCCTAGTCGCAGTGCCATTCCCTTCAGGAGGATCGCTGGGGCTCCCTGATCGCTTGCCATGCTGGCGATCTGCGAAGCCACCTTTTCTTGGAGCAACTCGGTCGCCGCAATACCGTGGATAGCCTTGTCAGCCTGCTCCAGGACATCCAGGTCCAGCTCGGACTCGAGATTCTCCCGAGGCCAGCGAGCTCGCACTCGGCCCAGCAGTCCATCCGACCCTACGACCTTGGTGAGCCGATCGGAATCAAGATTCCTCGCTTCAACCCAGGGTTTGAATTCAGGCCCAAGAGCCCGCAACAAGAGCCAGTCGACTTCAGGGGGTACATCAACTGAAGGTGGGGAGAAGCGGAATCCTTGCCGCACCGGTTCCCAGGCTCCTACCTAGACACTGCAATCCCGCAGGATTTTCGAGACTCGCTCCACATCGCTCCTCGTCATCGCTGACCCCGACGGTAGACAGAGACCTTTTTCAAAGAGGTCTTCGGCGACTGCTCCGCCGAACACCCGAGATCCTTGAAAGACCGGCTGAAGATGCATCGGCTTCCATACCGGGCGGGATTCGATGTCCTCTACTTCGAGAGCCAATCGAATCTCCTCCCGGTCCGCCCCAAACTCGTGAGGATCGACGGTCATGCAGGTAAGCCACCGCGTGCTCCGACCGTACTCGGCTTCAGGCATGAATTGCACACCGGGCAGATCACCGAGTAGCTCTTGATACCACTCGAATATCCGACGACGGGCAGCAACCCGATCCTTCAATACGCGAAGCTGCCCCCGTCCGATGGCTGCGAGTACATTGGACAATCGGTAGTTGAAGCCGATCTCATTGTGCTCGTAGTGCGGCGCATCTTCCTTCGCCTGACTTGCGAGCTTGCGTGCCCGCGCTATCGCTGCCGCATCATCGGACACCAGCATTCCACCACCAGAGGTCGTGATGATCTTGTTGCCATTGAACGAGAAGACTCCGAATTGGCCAAAACGACCTAGAGGCCTGTCTTGGTAGGTAGCGCCCAGAGCCTCCGCAGCATCTTCGATGATCGGCACGCCGAACTTGCGGCAGATGTCCTGAATCGGTTCCCAGTCGGCGCTCTGTCCGTACAGATCCACGACAATCGCGGCCTTGGGTGACTTCCCCTCGGCGGCTAGCGATTCCACGGCCTCTTCCAGGAGCTCAGGGCTCATGTTCCAGGTCGAGGAATCGCAGTCGACAAATACCGGCTCTGCGCCGACATAGCGAATGGCAAACGCGCTTGCTGCGAAAGTCATATTCGAGCAGAGCACCAGATCGCCTGCGCCGACCTCCAAGAGCTGAAGCGCCAGGTGCAGCGCCGCCGTTCCCGAGGACAATGCTGCAGCACTGCCCACACCGACCATTGCCGCGAACTCCTGCTCGAATGCCACGATGTCTGGACCGACAGGAGCAATCCAGTTGCTAGCAAAGACACTCTTGACGAGGTCCAGCTCTGAGCCGCCCAGATGAGGCGGTGAGAGAAACAGCCGACTCATGGAGATCCGTCTCCAGTGACCACCCTGGCAGGCACGCCGGTGGCGGTGACCTCTGGTTCTAGATCGCTGACGACTGCTGCGCCTGCGCCCACGACGGACCAATCCCCGATTGTCACGCCAGGAATCGCGCAGCTCCCGATACCCATCAAGACCCCTCGACCAATCGACACTGTCCCAGCCAGCGACACCCCAGGAGCAACATGTGCAAACGAATCGATTCGGCAGTCGTGATCGATTCTCGCACAGGTATTGACGATGACGTGATCGCCAATGACCGTCTCGGGCTGAACTATCACTCCAGCAAA
>JAUWSP010000173.1 GCA_030610025.1 Acidobacteriota bacterium
ATCTCACGGTGCCTCCTAGGACGTAGTCCACTTGAAGCTCCTCGCCGATCTGCTGGATCGACTTATCGGTGTCGGCGTAGCGGGCTGCGGTCTGGCGCGAGATTACACCCAGACTGTTGACCGAGGCGAGGCGACCACTGATCTCGTCGGTGATCCCGGCGGCGAAGTACTCGTCCTCGGCTGGCCCCAGATTCTCGAAGGGTAGAACTACAGCCATCATGCGGTCATCGGCTGTGGTTCCAGCAGCCCCGGCCGCAGCAGCTTCCTGACTGGCAGCCGGTATTTCTGCGTCGTCCGATCTCATCAGAAACATCACAAGCGCCAGTGCGACCAGCGCTGCAACGGCCAACCCGATCCACAGCCCCTTGCGCGATCCTGACTCTGGAGTCTCCGGCGGAGCCGTGGGCATCGAGGCGCTGCTCAATCGCGCCACACCAGAGGAGACCTCGAGCTTCAGGCCTTCGAGCTCGGTCTTTACATCTTTGGCGGTTTGGAAGCGCTTCTCGGGATCTTTCTCCATGCATCGCTGCAATACCCGACCTAGGTGATGGGGCAATTCAGCCCGTATTTCGGTGACCGATGGCGGTCGGTCGCGCAGGATGGCAGAGACCAGGTCGGCCGAGCTCTTACCGCCAAAAGGCCGCTGACCGCTCGCCATCTCGAAGAGCAGCACGCCCAGTGAGAAGATGTCCGTGCGGTGATCGACGCCTTCGCCCCGCACCTGCTCTGGTGACATGTAGGGCACGGTGCCAACCGCCAGCCCTTCCTGAGTCAACGCCTGGGTGGGCTGCTCGTCCGAGCCTTCCCCCCCCTCCTCCATAGCGAGCTTGGCGAGGCCGAAATCGAGTACCTTCAACCTGCCTTTCTCGGTCACCATGACGTTCGCCGGCTTCAAATCCCGGTGCGTGATGCCTTCTTCGTGAGCTGAGGCCAGGGCGTCGGCGATAGGCACTCCCAGTTCGAATACCTTGTCCAGCGGCATGGCTCCCCGCGACATGAGCTGGCCGAGGGTCTGACCGTCCACCCACTCCATGGTCAGAAAATGGGTGCCGTCCACCTCCTCGACCGAGTGAATGGTCACGATGTTGGGGTGATTGAGGGCGGCTACCGATTCGGCTTCCCGCTTGAAGCGGGCCAGGCGCTCAGGATCTGTGGCCATCTCGGCGGGTAGCACCTTGAGTGCCACCTTCCGCTTCAGGGAGGTGTCCTCGGCGAGATAGACCTCTCCCATTCCGCCCTCGCCGATCTTTTCGAGGATTCGATACTGCGACAGTGTGGTGCCGATCAAGGGACTACCGCCTTTCTGGTTCCAACCGAACCTTCATCTCGGATTGGCACCCGATTATAGCGACCTGCTTTGCCTGCCTGGCTTTCTCCCGGCGAGCCTGCCCTCTCTCTCTCCGCCCGGCACAGGTTGTAGGACATCAAGACATCACACCCGGCTCGACTCCAGGCTGCCGGATCGACAAGAATGGTCTGCGCCCGATCTGATGGGCTCGAACTGAGCGGTACCGCGAGATCTCACTCCATGCCAGCCAATCACCAACCCCGACTGAGCCTCGAAGCCTCGACCCTTCTCGCCTACGCGACGGTCAGCCTCTTGTGGGGTTCGACCTATCTCGCCATTCGCATCGGTGTGCAGCACATGCCGCCGGCCACCCTGGCCGCGAGCCGATTCTTGATGGCCGGCCTGCTCATGCTGGCCTACGCTCGTCTGAGCAGCCGTCCCCTGCCGACCCGATTTGTGGACTGGCGCGCCAATATCATTGCCGGCCTGCTCATGCTGGCCGGCGGCAATGGGCTGGTGGTCTGGGCCGAACAGTTCATCGTGTCGGGCCTCGCTTCGATCTTCATCATCACCGCGCCGCTCTGGATGGTGCTCTTTGCGGCCGTCCTTCCCGGTCCGCGCTATCGCCCGACTGCCGTCCAGCTCGTCGGTCTGCTGGTGGGTTTCGCAGCTGCGGCCAGTCTCGTAGGAGTCGACCTCGAAGAGCTGCGCAGCGCCGACTGGCGAGGGCCGGTAGCCCTTGTCGCAGCGGCCGCTTCCTGGGCTTTGGGCACGGTCTACTGGCAGCGCCAGCCGATCTCGAGTGGCCCGGTTGTCAACGCCGCGCTGCAAATGCTGGCCGGCGGTACAGCCTTGGCCGTCGCCGCCCTGGTGCGGGGCGAGTGGCAGCAGTTCGAGCCCAGTTGGCAGGGCTTCGGGGCTGTTGTCTACCTGGACATCTTCGGATCGATCGTGGACTTCACCGACTAAGTGTACCTTCTCGACCACTGGCCCGCACCGATCATCGGCACCAGTAGCTACCTCAATGTGGTCGTTGCCGTGTTTCTGGGCTGGCTGATCCTGAACGAGACCGTCACGGGGCGGATGATCGTCACCACCGGCGTGATCTTCGCTGCCGTGGCCATGGTCCGAGCTTCCAAGCCCGTGGACCTGACACGGAGCCCCGACGACACGACTGACGGAACCTGACAGTCACTGGGCCTAGCCTCCGGACAACCAAGGAGGCCAGACCCATGCGACGTTTCTTGACCTACTGGACGCTCACCTTCCTGCTCTTCCTGCCCTCCTGGGGCCTGACAGCCCTGCGTGGCCTGGCAAGCCCTGTCGATCTGCTGTGGACCGCGGCCCTGGCAGGCTCATTGGCAGGGCTGGCCGCCTTCGGCCGACCTACCGAAGCAGCCGGCTCTGTGAGCCGCAGCACCGGCGGCGCCGGATAAGGTAGAGAGTTCTTTCAGTTGTAACAGCTCCAGCCAGAGCGCAGGTTCGCACGGTCTGCTATCTTTGCGCCCCTGAAATGACGCGAGCACCGAATCCCGATCGGGACAACTGGGCGCGGGTTGCGAGAATCCTCGACAAGGTTCTCGACGACGCCGGAGAAGCGGATCGCGAGTCGATCCTGCAGGAGGAGTGCGGAGACGACACAGAGCTCCGACGAGAAGTCGACGAGCTCCTCGCCGCTGCCGGGGACCAGGACGATCTACTGGAGCGACCGCTCGGCGAGGGTACCCCCGATCTTCTCGAGGGCCTGGCGAGCGATCTCCAAGGTACCCTCGACAGTGACCTGGCCGGACGAACCATCGATCGCTATCGGCTACTCGAGGTACTGGGACGCGGCGGCATGGGTGTCGTCTATCTCGCCGAGCGCGCTGACGAGCACTTCGAGAAGCGAGTCGCTCTCAAGCTCATGCCCCGGGGCCTGGAGACGCCGGAGAAGGAGCGGCGCTTCCTCATCGAGCGGCAGATCCTGGCCCGTCTCGAGCATCCCGGTATTGCACGGCTCCTCGATGGTGGGGTCACGGACGAGGGTTTTCCCTACCTCGTCATGGAGCATGTCGATGGCGGACCCATCGACGACTATTGCCGCGATCGTCGGCTGTCGATCCGAGACCGCCTCGAGCTCATGGAAGAGGTCTGTGCTGCGGCCCAGTATGCCCATCAGAATCTCGTCGTTCACCGTGATCTCAAACCCAGCAACATCCTGGTGACGCCCGAGGGCGAGGTCAAACTGCTGGATTTCGGCGTCGGCAAGATCCTCGAAGAGACCGAAGACGCTCCGACAACCGCCTTTCAGCCCTTGACTCCCGAGTACGCCTCCCCAGAGCAGATCCAGAATCGTGCTGTTTCCACAGCCACCGATGTCTACTCCCTGGGGGTGCTGCTGTACCGGCTCCTGACCGGGACGACCCCCCACCGTCTCGGCAACTCCACTTCCGGTGGACCCATGGCGGAAAAGGCCGAGACCCGCACGACACCACCGAGCCGAGCCATCGAAGCAGCTTCAGACGTCGCGGTCCAAGAGGCTCCTCCCCTATCGAGGCAGCGACTCAGAAGACGCCTCGAAGGCGATCTCGACACCATCGCTCTCAAGGCGCTGCGCAAGGAGCCAGAGAGACGCTACGCAACCGTCGGCGAGTTGGCCGATGATATCGAACGGCACCTCGGGGGACGTCCGATCCATGCCCGCCGCAGCACCTGGCGGTACCGGGCCGGGAAGTTCGTCAACCGGCATCGCTTGGGCGTTGCGGCGGCGGCCCTGGTCACTCTTTTGGTGGGAGCCGGTGTCGCCATGATCGCCTGGCAGGGCCAGCTAGCCGCCCGTGAACGCGACCGCGCCCGGATCGAAGCAGCACGCGCCGAGCGAGTCTCCGATCTCCTGAGTAGCATTTTCGACGCGGCCAACCCACGCAGAGAAGAAGGTGAGCAGATCACAGCTCGAGATCTTCTCGATCAGGCCGAGACGCGAATCCGTGACGAGTTGGCCGACGAGCCCCAGCTGCAGAGCCAGCTCCTGGAGGTCATGAGTCGCGCTTACACGGGTATCGGGGACTTCGACAAGGCCGTGGACCTCGCCAGTGCTTCGGTCTCCTCCCTACGAGCCGAGGGCTCCGAGAGCAACCTGGAGCTGGCCAAGAGCCTGACCACCCTCGGCGCCATCCACTTCGCCCGGGGCGAATACGACGAGGCCGATGAGGTCCTCATGGAGGCGGTGGAGCTTCACGAGGCCGAAGATCCCGTCTCGACCGAAGACCTGGCCGTGACGCTGGGACATCTGGCTACGCTGCGAAACCAAATGGGTGAAGCCAACGAGGCAGAGTCGATTCTCCGTAGAACCCTAGCCATCTGGCAAGAACGAGGTGACGAAGAACAGGCTGCTCTGACCACCCACACACTGGCCACGACTCTAGAGAACCGTGGGGAGTTCCAAACTGCTCTCGAGCTCAAGCAGGAGTCTCTCGAGACTCTGCGTCGGCTGTACGGCGATGAAAACCCGGTCGTCGCCCAGCTCAAGAACAATCTCGCCTTCAACCTCCACAGTTCCGGTCGATTCGAGGAAGCCGAGCAGCTCTACTACCAGGCACTCGCGGTGAGCGAGCGCCGGCTCGGCTCGGAGCACGTCGAGGTCGCGGAGGTGCTGAGCAACATCGGCCGGCTGATGATGGATCAGGGACGTTACAGCGAGGCCGAGCCTCTCACGCTGAGGGCAGCCGAGATCATGCAGACTTCGGTCGCCGAAGACCACTTCCAGCGCATCGCTTGCGAGATCAACCTGGCCAGTTGTCAGTCCTCCCTCGGCCAGGTCGACGAGGCCGTTGCCGCATATCGCTCGACATTGGCCCGCTTCGATCGACTCCTCGGAGAAGCGCACCCGGCGAGTGCCCGAGTCAAGAGCCTCCTCGCGCAGTCGCTGCACCGACGCGGCGATCTGGAGGAGGCCGAGCAGCTCCTGCTGGACGCTCTCGAAGTGCAGCGAGAGGGCGGCAGTGGACTCCATCTGGCCGACTCGTTGGTCGGCCTTGGAAGCGTCTGGAACGATGAGGGGCGGGCAGAAGAAGCCGAAGTCGTTTTCCTCGAGGGCTTGGAAGCGAGGCAAGCCGAGCTCGATCCCGACCACTGGTTGATTGGCGAAGCCCACGCCGAGCTCGCTGGCGCGCTGCTTCAGTTGGGTCGTGACGAGGAAGCCGTCGCCCTGTTCTCCGAGGGCATAGAGCTTCTCAGCGGGCTTCCTCCAGACGACGTCTGGCTGCATAATCGGGTAGCGAGTCTCGGCGAGCAGCTCGCTAGCCACGGGAGAGAAAATTGAAGCAGGGCGACATCACGCAGCTCCTTATCGCATATCGCGAAGGGGATCCAGAGGCCTTCAAAAGCCTCGTGCCCCTGGTGTATGAGGATCTGAAGCGGATAGCCCACCAGCAGCTCAATCGGCTGCGTCCCGGCCAGACGATCGACACGACGGCCCTGGTACACGAGGCCTACCTGAACATGGTGGATCAGACGCGCGTCCAGGTCAGTGATCGCAACCACTTCTACGCCATCTCGGCGCGTGCGATGCGTCAGATCCTCGTCGACTACGCTCGCCGGAAGTCCGCAGCCAAGCGGGGTTCCGGAATCCCGCCGATCCCGCTGGACAAAGTCCAGATCGGCGAGGCTCGACAGGCTGATCTGATCCTGAGCCTGGATCAGGCCTTGGAGAAACTCGGTGACCTCGACGGTCGCCTGGCGCGGGTCTTCGATTGCCGCTACTTCGCCGGGCTCACGCCGCAGGAGACGGCCGACGCCCTCGACATCTCCCTACGGACCGCACAACGCGACTGGTCGAAGAGCAAAGCCTGGTTGCGACGCGAGATGTCAGCCGAGTCGCTCTAGAGCAAGCTCTCAACGATTTACTCGACTACCGTTGGCCAGCGCCACTCGCTGCCCCATTCGAAATCGTCACAGAAGATGCAGTGCTCGATCTGGCGACCGGTAATCACGTCCGTCGTCTCGTCGTCGTTCGAGTCGCTCCGAA
>JAUWSP010000554.1 GCA_030610025.1 Acidobacteriota bacterium
CGCGTGTGGATGCTCGCCTCCCAGTTCCCAACGCCGCAGCGTGGACCCACTCGTGGTCCAGAGGGAACCGTCCCCCGCGAACTCCAAACGCTGAATCCTCTTGCCGTCACCTGCATCGAGTACGCTCACCTCTCCCGTCTACAGATCCCAGACACGAACGATGGCCTCCTCCGGAACGTAGATTCCACCTCCCGCTGCCACCAAGCGCTCTCCCGGCGCCACGGCGAGCGCTCCAATCAGATCGTTGAAGCCGGTCAGTTCCCGGGCTGGCCCTCCATCCAGGGGGAGGACCAGTACCTGACCTCCGAAAGTCCCAATGACCACGAAGGATCCGTCTGGAGCCATTGCCAGCCGCCGAGCAGCTCCGGAGCTCCCGGTGCCTTGATACAGGACGCGCGATCCGACCTTCGAGCTGCCCTCGAGAGACCACACTCGAACAGAGCCATCGCTCGACGTCGAGACGATGTTCTTGCCGTCTGGTGTGAATTCGAGATATTCGACGTACTGCTCATGCCCCTGGAGAATCTGGGGATAGGCACGAACCAGAGGCCAGAGCGATACAGAGTAGGAGTGGCCCGTCGCCACCCAATGGCCTTCTGGATGAAAGGCCACCGAACTCGCTATCTCCTCCTGCTCGCCCTCGATCGCTCCAGAGGCGCGGCGGAGACGGATGGGATCCGCATCTGGAGCTGCGTCCAACCTCCACACGAGCATGCCCGAGCTACCGAGCATCGTTCCTGCCGGTTCGAAGCGAAGCGACCAGGGAACGCGTACACCGACATCTCGCAGGGTACGGACCAGCTCAGGGGGATCACTCTCCAGCGACCAGAGCTTGATCATCCCGCCTAGGTCAGCCGTCGCCAACCGTCTCGCAGCCTGATCGAAGGTTGCCCAGGCTATGCCTTGATCATGATCGAGCGATATCGCCGGCGCCTGGTTCCTGTCTGCGCCACTAGCGCGCTCGAGTTTGAGCTTTGTCCCTTCGACCCAAGCCAGCCGGGACTCCGTCGGATCCATATCGACGTAACCCTGCACGGTCTCCCTGGAAAGCTCCAGCCGTGCGATGAGATCGGGATCTCCACCCTCTGCGGGCCAGGACTGAATCCTCACTTCTCTTCGCCCTGGTGCCAGGTTCTCACCGTCCACTCTCTCAGAGCTCCCGATCAACCGCTTGCCGTCACGGGAGATCCGGAAGTTGCGGGTGGAAAATCCTCCGAGATCGAACGAACGCAGGAATCGACCCGCGGGAAAGGACCACAGACCAACACTGCTACCTTCGCTACCCAGGTTGCAGGCGATCAAGTCGCCCATCGGACTGATCCGCCCTTCGTAGACGGACCTGCTCTCTTCGAGAGGCGTCGCTGGATCGCCATCCGAAGGCCAGAGCATGCCATCACCGCCGACCGAGGCCGTGAACAGCCATCGGCCATCAGGACTGAAATCCACTGTGTAGGGACTTCCAGTCTGGAGGCGAAGCTCAGTCGGACCCTGCCAGAGGGCCTCGACGAGCAACTGTCGCACTTCGGGATTGTCCTCCATCTCGAGGCTGGCCGTGGCAAAAGCGAGAGCGGCGGAGGGATGACTTTCCAATCGCAGATGGGCTTGAGAGAGTAGGTTCGCGGCCTCGGCGCGGCGCGCGTCGGCGACCGAACGTCGCCAGAAACCTCCGATGGTCGAGAGCGCCACCAGCAGTACGATGAATGCCGTCGATACCGCCATGGTCCTGCGCCGCTTTCGTCTCCCGGCGTGCCTGATCATCGCTTGCGCAAACGCTTCCTCCCCGGAACTAAGCCCTCCCGGATAGCGCTCGCGCCAGATCTCGTATTCCCTGTACGAGGTGTCGGTCCACAACAGGTCGTCAGGTCGATCCTTCTCTATCCAGACCTGGGCCTGATGTCGAAGCTCGTCCCTGAGCTTGGCCCCTTCCGCATCCTGTGTTTGCCAACGGACCAGCCGGGGCCATGCAGACAGGAGCGACTCGTGGATGATCTCGATACGGTTCTGGACCGGCCGGTCTTCCCTTTCGGGGACCTCGTAGGAGGTCAGGAGACGGGCGCCGATGAGGGTGTCGAGGATCTCAGGAGCGGCGCCTCTGCCGGCCGGCTCCTCTTGGTCGAAGACAGAGAGGAGCTCGTCTCGGTCGCGGGAGGCGCGGGTGCCCTGGGCGGTGACGAGGTTGCGGAAGAGCTCGCGGACGATCGATATGTGATCCTGGCCGATTCTTTCGAGGGTGGCCTCGGCGTGCTGGGCGAGAGCACCGCCGACACCGCCGATTTCCTCGTAAGCTTCTTTTGTGAGATACCCGGTCTCCTGATCGCGCAGCCCCCAGAGCTGGGCGGCTGTGAAGGCGATCAGAGGCAACGCTGCTCGCTCCTTTGTGACCTCCTGCAACATCTCTTCGACTACTGCCTCATCCTCGAAGCGGTAGCCACACCGCAGCGCCGGCTGCACTACCGCACGGCGGAGCGCTGATCCCATGGGGGGAAGCAGAGCGGTGAGGTCCGAGAAGAGTGGGGCCAAGGACTCGTAGGCCCGGCAGTGCATCAGATAGTCATCCCGCATCGACAGCAACACATGGACATCCGCTTCGAGAGCGGCACGTCCCATCAGCTCCACGAAGTGCCGCTGCTGGTCTGTCGAGTTTTGTGTGAAGATCTCCTCGAACTGATCGACGATGACCAGCAGCTCTCCATGCTTGGCCCGTTCCCGGCGCAGCACTTCGAGAGCTGATTCCGGCTCCTCCAGTGCGACGAGCACACGCATCGCCTCGCTGTCTCCTTCGAGCTTCGGTAGCAGCGCCCGACC
>JAUWSP010000512.1 GCA_030610025.1 Acidobacteriota bacterium
CCTTGAGCACCGGCAGGTGGATGTGCTCCGCTGCCCGACCGTAGCCGAGTAGTGCGACTTTGAGATTCCTAGTCATATGAAGGGGTTGTCCGAAGTCGTCCGCTCCTGGATCCCAGAAGTCTCCTTCCAGTCCGATGCCGGCGAAGATCTGGCGCGTTAGAGGCTACCAGACCGCCAAACAGGTGCCACCCGGATAAACTGGCCGGTGTCCAGGAGGCTTTGAAGGTAACGGCGACATGAAGTTTCTTCTCGAGACTCCGACCCGATTCAAATGGACCCTGAGCCTCTATCCGCCGCTTTGGGGTACGGGCATCTGGGTCGAGCATGTTTCCGAGGATTTCCGTGAAGTCGTGGTGACGATGGCTTCCCGGTTCTACAATCGCAACGCGTTCGGCGGCCATTTCGGCGGCAGCCTGGCGGCCATGACAGATCCGTTCCCGACCCTGATGCTGATGCAGATCCTGGAGCCGGACTATCGGATCATCGATGCCGCAACACACATTCAGTTCCTGGCCCAGGCTCGGGGCAAGGTGAAGGCCCGATTCTCGATCGACGATGAGAAGCTGACTGAGATTCGTGAGATGACTGCGGGTGGTGACAAGTACACCGTGTCCATCCCGGTGGCGATTACCAACGAAGGTGGTGCGCAGGTAGCACAGGTCGACAAGGAGATCTACATTCGCCTGAGGCGGGAGCTACGCCCCGAAAAGGCCAGCTGATCCCTTTTCGCAGATGCGACTCCCCTGCCTGCGATCAGCGATCGTCTTTGTTTGATGGGCCTGTTCTGCAGAAAAGGAGGCAATCCCATGCGTGTTGGAAGACGATTCTCGGAGCCGTGGGTCTGGATCTGCGTCTTGGTGGCGGTTCTGCTGGCGAGCGTGCCGACCGGAGCGGCGGAGTTTAGGACCGGCAAGGAAGTGACGATCGCCAAGGACGAGGTCATTGAAGACGACCTGTACATGACAGGCGAGACCATGACGGTCAAGGGCATCGTGAAGGGCGACGTCGTGGCCTCTGGCAAGGTGGTGAGAATCGAGGGTGTCGTTGAAGGGGACGTCATGGCCGCCGGCCAGGCGGTAGTGATCGATGGCGAGGTGCGTGACGATGTGCGCATCGCGGGGATGACGCTGAAGCTGGGTGAGGCAGCCCGGGTCGGGGACGATCTGTTTGCAGCCGGGTTCAGTTTCGAGAGTGAAGGAGGTAGCCATGTCGCGGGAAGGACAAGCCTGACCGGGTACCAGGCGCTGGTTGCCGGAGAGCACCAAGGGGATCTCGTTGGCGCGTTGGTCGGCCTCCAGATCGAAGGGCAGGTCGATGGCAACGTCCAGGCTGCGGTCGAGAGTGAAGCAGGGCCCGCGTGGTGGACCCAGTTCATGCAGTCTCCGGTGCCGCTCCCAACTGTGGATCCCGGGCTGACCTTGGGATCGGGTGCGCGAGTAGGAGGGGATCTCTCGTACAAGTCGGAGGCCGCTGCGGAGATCGCGGATGGTGCCCTCGTTACAGGGGAGACGGAGCACGCGGTCGCAGAGGTAGCCGAGGCACCGGAGGCCCGACCGGGGCAGCGCCTTGCAAAGGTCCTCCGCTGGTTCGTGGCGTTGTTCCTGTTCGGCGCACTCCTACTCTGGCTCGTGCCTGACAAGGTGACCGGCGTCGCGACTGCCGTTTCAGAACGCCCAGTAGTGAGTCTAGGCTGGGGCATCGTTACCCTTCTCGGGTTTCCGGTGGCGATGGTGTTGGTACTCGTCGTGACCCTCGTTCTGGCCATGATCTTCGGCTTCATGACGCTGGGCAAGATGGCTGCCCTGATGGTCATCCTGGGACTGCTGCTCGAGATCTTGCTGGCGGTGAAGCTGTGGGTCGCCGTAGCCTTTCTGGCGCCGGTGGTCGTCTCCCTGGCTGGTGGCCGATTCCTGATGACGCGAGGTGGGGCGGTGGAGAAGAGTCGCTACTTGAGCCTGTTGGTAGGCCTGGCTTTGCTCGCGTTGTTCAGCGTGGTGCCATTCATCGGGACCTTGGTGAGAGGGCTGGTGGTGTTGATCGGCCTCGGAGCAGGCTCCTACTGGTCGGTTCGGTACCTCGCGCGTCGTGAGGCCGAATGACGGAGAGCTGCAGCCTCATTCGACCTCTCGGAGGAAGGACAATGTACAGATCGATTCTCGTTGCGCTCCTTGTTCTTGGTCCCTTGGCTTCGGTCTACGCTCAGAGCGGCACGATTGTGGCTTCGATCACCACGACGGCCGCGATTGGCTCCTCCGATGGGGTTCGGATCGCCTACACCTCGACCGGGGCAGGCACGCCGGCAATCGTCTTCATCCATGGCGGGTTTGCGGACCAGAGTTTCTGGAAGGAGCAGATCAAGCCTCTGTCCGAGCGCTTTCAGGTGGTCACTCTCGACCTCGCCGGGCACGGCTCTTCGGGCAAGCGGCACCGTGAGTGGACCATGGGAATGTATGGTGAGGACGTCCGCGCGGTCATCAGGGCGCTCGGCGTCGACTCCGTGGTTCTAGTTGGCAACTCGCTTGGCGGGCCGGTGGCTCTCGCCACGGCAAGGCTGCTGCCTGGGACCGTTCGGGGAATGATCGCCGTCGACACATTTCAGGATGTCCAGGGAGAGTGGAAGGAGGAGGCCCGGCAGGCATTCGTCCAAGCCCTGAAGGACGATTTCCCGGCGGCATGTGAGAGCATGGTGAAGCAGCTGCTACTCGAGGGCACAGACCCCGTGCTCTACGCCTGGATCGAGGACAAGATGTGCGGGTTCGATCCGGAAGTCGCACCGCGTGTCGTCGAGGGGTTCCTGGACTATGATCTGGTAGCGGAGTTCGCCGGTGCCGAGGTGCCGATCCGGGCGATCCTGGGTGAGACCATTCCCCTGAATCTCGAGGGCAACCGTGAGCTCAAGTCCGATTTCGAGGCAGTCGTGATGGAGGGCTGTGGGCACTACCCGATGCTCGAGCGGCCAGAGGAGTTCAACCAACATCTCGTCGCCTACATCGAGGAGCTCTGGGATTGACCGAAGATCTACCAAAACACGACATACAAGGCCACCGTAATCGCGATGACGATGCCTCCGAGCA
>JAUWSP010000107.1 GCA_030610025.1 Acidobacteriota bacterium
AGCAGCCCGAAGGTGAAGAACACCCTCTTGCGCAGCTCGGGAATCGCAAAGATATTGCGAAAGCTCTCGATCACGACTCGAGCACCTCGCAGCTGCCACCCGCAGCTTCGATCTTGGCGCGGGCGGTAGCGCTGAATTTGTGGGCCTTCACCTTCAGGGCAGTGGAGATTTCCCCGTTCCCCAAGACCTTGACTGGCATGCCCGATCGGACAACTCCGCGTGTCACCAGGTTCTCAGGGTTCACTTCACCGTCGAAGTCGTCCAGACGAGCGACGTTGACCACCTGATACTCCGTCCTGAAGATATTGGTGAATCCCCGTTTGGGAACTCTCCGCACCAAGGGCATCTGACCGCCCTCGAAACCGGCTCTCTGAGAGACCCCGGAGCGTGATCGCTGCCCCTTGTGACCTCGTCCCGCGGTCTTGCCGTGACCCGAACCCGGGCCTCGCCCAATCCGCTTCTTGGCACGCTTGGAGCCTTTGGCTGGCGAAAGGTCATGCAACTTCATCACGATTCCTCCACGATCTCTGCCAGGTGTGGGATCTTGGCCACCATCCCCCTCACAGCGGGGGTATCGACCCGCATCACCTCATGCCGGATGCGTCTCAGACCGAGGCTTCTGAGGACCTCGTGCTGGTTCTTTGGCCGCCCGATCGGGCTCCTGATCTGTCGAATTCTCAGCATGTTCTGCTTCGCCATGGCTCTTCCCCGACTCTGCTAGTTCTTCTCTTCCGGCGCTTTTTCGACGACTGGCTCGAGCTCTTCCAAGCCGCGAAGGCGACGGACCTCGTTCTCGCTACGCAGTTGCGACAAGGCGTCCATGGTCGCTTTCACCACGTTGTTGGGATTCTTCGAACCCAACGACTTGGTGAGGATGTCCTGATATCCAGCGCTCTCGATCACCGCCCTGACGGCACCTCCGGCGATGACTCCGGTCCCCTCGGAAGCGGGCTTCAGAAGCACGCGACTGGCGCCAAAGCGACCCAGTGCTTCGTGCGGCACCGTGGTGCCCTTCATCGGGAACCTGAAGAGGTTCTTCTTGGCGATGTCGATCCCCTTGCGAATGGCGCTGGGAACCTCCTTTGCCTTGCCGGATCCATATCCAACCCGGCCATTCCCATCACCAATCACCACCAGAGCCGTAAAGGAGAAGTTCTTACCGCCCTTGACGACCTTCGTCACCCGGTTGATATCGATAACCTGCTCGAAAAACTCGGGCTCGCTATTAAAGTCTCTAGCCAACTTGATTCTCCTCCGCTTCGCCTATCAGCAGACTGCTTCCCAAGCTAGAAATCCAGGCCTTTGGAACGGGCACCTTCCGCCACTTCCTTGACCCTGCCGTGAAAGATGTAGCCACCTCGGTCGAACACCACGGCTTCGATACCTTTGGCCTTGGCGCGCTCTCCCAGCGTCTCACCCACCATCCGTGCCGCCGCCTTGGACTTGCTGCCACCCTCGAGCTTCTGCAGGATCTCGGGCTCGCTGGAGTTGGCCTGAACCAGGGTGACTCCTTGCAGATCGTCGATGACCTGTGCGTAGACGAACTTCAGGCTCTTGTATACCGCCAACCGGGGGCGATCTACCGATCCATGCACCGATCTGCGGACCCGTCTGT
This sequence comes from Acidobacteriota bacterium, assembly GCA_030610025.1. Classification (GTDB taxonomy): domain Bacteria; phylum Acidobacteriota; class Thermoanaerobaculia; order Multivoradales; family JAHEKO01; genus JAUVRX01. Next base: position 1,616 of record JAUWSP010000107.1, read on the forward strand.
GGGCTCGTATCCGACGCAATCGCTTTTCCTGTGCCTTATCCATGATCTCTCCTCGACACCCTCTACTTGGCTACAGCGCCAGCCTTGCCGACCTTGCGGCGCACGACCTCGTCGGAGTAGCGAATGCCCTTGCCCTTGTAGGGCTCGGGCTTGCGCAGCCGTCGAATATTCGCCGCCACCTGACCCACCAACTGTCGGTCTGCACCGCTGACCTTGATCTTGCCCGCCTTCTCGTCGACCTGCACTTCGATGCCATCGGGCACCTTGAAGACAACCGGGTGGGAATAGCCCAGCGCCAGGTGGATCTCGCTACCCTTGAGTGATGCGCGATAGCCGACGCCGTGAATCTCCAACTGCTTGCTGAAGCCTTCCGAGACTCCCTGCACGGCATTTGCCAGGAGCGCCCGCATGAGCCCGTGCTTGGAACGCAAGTCGCCACTGTCGTCGTCCCGGGTCACCGTCACGATCCCATCCTCGATCTCCACTGGAATTCCTTCCAGCAGAAACTGACTCACTTTGCCCTTCGGACCTTCGGCCACGAAAACCCGATCCTCCACCGTCACCTTGACGCCCTGAGGGATCGTAATGGGCTCTTTTCCTACGCGTGACATGACAACTGCCTCCTACCAGACCTCACAAAGGACCTCGCCGCCGACCCGGCGCTGTCGCGCTTGCGAGTCGGTCAACAGTCCCTGCGAAGTCGAGATGATTCCGACGCCCAGTCCGTTCAGAACCGGACGGATCTCATCGGCACCCTTGTAAACGCGCCGCCCCGGCTTGCTGATCCGCTTGATACTTCGAATCAAGGGTTCGCCGTTGGGGGTATAGCGCAGATAGATGCGCACTTTTCTTTTCACCGAATCGCTGTCGAGGAGCTCGAACGACTCGACATACCCCTGCTCCTTGAGTATCCGGCAGACCTCGAGCTTGACCTTCGATAGCGGTACATCCAGGCGATCATGCTTCGCCATATATGCGGTGCGGATCCGACTCAGCAGATCTGCCACTGGATCGGTCATCGTCATAGTGATTCCTCCACTGGACCCTGTCTCTCGTTGCTCTTCATTCGCCTGTGCAAACTCTTACCAGCTGGCCTTGATGACACCCGGCAGGTAACCCTGCAGGGCCAGGTTGCGAAAGCAGATTCGGCAGAGGCCAAATTTGCGAAGATAACCGCGTGGGCGCCCACAGCGCTGACAGCGATTGCGATGCCTGACAGCGAACTTCGGCTCTTTCAGGTTCTTGTCTATTTTCGCGGTGGTCGCCACGTTCAAATCTCCTCGAAGTCTATTCAGCGTCAGCGCCGGATCGCTTGAGAGCGAAGGGCATCCCAAGCTCGCGCAGTAGATAGAAAGCCTGCTCATCGTTCTTGGCGGTAGTCACGATCGTGATATTGAGACCCTTGGAACGGTCCACCTTGTCGTAGTCGAGGTCAGGAAAGATCAAGTGATCTCGGACACCCAGAGTGTAGTTGCCACGACCGTCGAAGCTGCTGTTGGGTACTCCCCGGAAGTCCCGCACCCGAGGTAAGGCGGTTGCGATCAGGCGATCGAGAAAATTCCACATGGAATTCCCACGCAGCGTCACCCGGCAGCCAATGGGCATACCCTCGCGCACCTTGAAGGCGGCGATCGACTTCTTGGCGCGAGTGATGGTCGGCCGTTGGCCTGCAACCTGCGCCAACTCCTCGACCGCGGTATCGAGGATCTTGATGTTCTGGGTCGCCTCCCCCAGGCCCATATTGAGAACGATCTTCTCGAGACGCGGCACGGCCATGACGTTTTCGATACCGAACTCGCCACCCAGCTTCTCGACGATCTCCTCCTTGTATCGAGTCTTCAGCCGGGGAACGTAGCCGTTGCCACCCGGTGCACCAGCAGCCGCCTTGGCGCCTGCCTTCGCGTCTTTCTTGCTAGCCATCTGACTTTATTCCTCTCAGCTCAATTGAAGGTGGCGTCGCAGGCTTTGCAGACCCGCACTCCGCTGCCAGCGGCCAATCGCTTTCGCCCGCAACGAGTCGGCTTGCCGCACTCCGGGCAGATCAGCTTCAGATTCGAGATGCGGATCGGAGCTTCTCGCTCCACGATGCCGCCCTGGATCTGCTTATTGGGGTTCGGACGCGTGTGGCGCTTGATCATATTGGCGCGCTCGACGATCGCAGTCGCAGCGCCAGGAAAGACCCGCAGGACCCGCCCTTTGACGCCGCGATCCCGACCTAGAATCACCACGACCTCGTCGTTCTTCTTGATGTTGACCTTGTGCATCTCTCTACTCCGCAGTTCACTTCGAATTCGACCCCGTCAGGGCCGTCGAGCGTGCTACAGCACCTCCGGCGCCAACGAGACGATCTTCATGAAGCGCTTCTCACGCAGCTCGCGAGCCACCGGGCCGAAAACACGAGTACCGACCGGCTCGCCAGCATCGGTCACCAGCACCGCCGAGTTGGAATCGAAGCGGATATGGCTTCCATCCCTACGCCGGTAGGCCCGTCGTGTTCGGACGATCACCGCCTTGACGACCTCCCCCTTCTTGACCGTTCCTTCCGGCGTCGCTTCCTTCACCGACGCGGTGATCAGGTCGCCGAGGCCACCGTACTGACCGGCTGACCCGCCGCGCATGTGAATACACGCGATCTTCCGAGCCCCGGAGTTATCCGCTACATCCAAAACTGTGCCCATCTGAATCATCGTCAGCTACCCTCCGCCCTCTTCAGGATCTCCTTGACCCGCCACCGCTTCTGCTTCGACAGCGGTCGACTGGAGACGATCCGAACGCGGTCACCGAGGCGGCACTCGTTGTTCTCGTCATGGGCAAAGAATTTCGACGTTCGCTTGAGGTAGCGGCGGTACAGACGGTGCATCACCGTATTGGTGACAGCGACCACGACGGTCTTGTCCATCTGGTCTCTGACCACTGTGCCAACCTTTACCTGTTGCCGCCCACGGCTCGCTGTCGCTGCTTGCTCCGACATCACCTTGCTCTCCGAAAGATTCCTTCGTCTAGTCCCGCTTTTCGCGAAGGACCGTCAGAACTCGAGCGAGATCTCTTTTCGCCTCGCGCATCTTTGCCGGGCTCTCCAACTGGCCCGTCACCCTCTGCAGTCGCAGGGCAAAGAGCTTGTCTGCCAGCTCCTTCTCCCTGTCCCGCAGCTCTTCAACAGTCTGCTCTCTATACTTCGAAGCCTTCATCGCTCACCTCACCAGGCCGTATGATCGCGCGAGATGTATCGCGTCTTGATCCCGAACTTGTAGGAAGCCAGCTCGATCGCCCTCTTGGTGACTTCCGAATCCACACCTTCTACCTCGAACAGAATCCGACCCGGTTTGACGACGGCCACCCAGCCTTCCGGATTGCCTTTTCCCTTACCCATTCTCGTTTCGAGAGGCTTCTTGGTTATCGGCTTGTCCGGGAAAACCCGGATCCAGATCTTGCCGCCACGCTTGACTCCACGCGCGATCGCGATTCGCGCCGACTCGATCTGCCGCGAGCTCACCCAGCCTGCCTCCAGCGCCTGCAGGGCATGGTCGCCAAAAGCGATGTAGTCCCCACCCTTCGCCTTGCCACGACGCCTGCCGCGCTGCTTCTTCCTGTACTTGACCTTCTTGGGCATCAACATGATCTTGACTCCTCGCTTCGATCAGATAGCCGCGCGACGGGCTGTCTCCCGCAACAGATCGCCTTTGTAAATCCACACTTTGCAGCCGATGACGCCGTAGGTCGTGCGCGATTCGGCGAACCCGTAGTCGATCTCAGCCTTCAGGGTATGCAGCGGCAGTCGACCCTCCTGATACCACTCCGTGCGAGCGATCTCGCTACCTCCAAGCCGCCCCGACACCATGATCTTGAAGCCCTTGGCGCCGAACCGGAACGCCGACTCCATCTGCTTCTTCATGGCCCGACGAAAGGCTATCCGGCGCAGCAACTGGTTAGCGAGGTTCTCAGCCACCAGCTGAGCGTCCAATTCGGGACGCTGGATCTCCTGGATATTGATGTGGACCTCACGGCCCATGTGCTTCATGAGATCGTCGCGCAGCTTGTCGACCTCGGCGCCTTTACGGCCGATGATGATGCCCGGCCTCGAGGTGTAGATGGTGACTCGAAGCTTGTCGGCCGCGCGCTCGATGTCGATCTCGCTGACGCCGGCGTGCGAAAGGCGCTTCTTCAGCCGAGATCTCAGATCGAGATCTTCGTGCAAGAGCCTGGCGTAGTCTTTGTCGGCGTACCAGCGCGACTTCCACGACTTGTTGTACACCAACCGGAACCCATACGGGTGAGTCTTTTGCCCCACTATCGTCTCCTTAACCGTCGCGAGCTATTCACCCTTCCGGGTATCCAGTTTGATCGTTATGTGGCTCTGGCGCTTCAAGATGCGAAACGCCCGACCCATGGGTTGCGGTCGAATACGCTTCAGCGTCGGTCCGCCATCGACGAAGACCTCCTTGACGTACAGCCGATCCACATCCAGCTGATCGTCGAGGTTTTCGGCATTGGCGATCGCCGATTGAAGCAGCTTGCGCAGCGGTCGAGCTGCACCTTTCTTGCTGAGCGCCAGGATATTGGCCGCGTCCTGGACGCCCTTGCCACGAATCTGATCTGCCACCAGCCTCACCTTCTGCGGTGAAGTCTGAAGGTACTTGTGTCGCGCTGTTACTTCCATCACTCAAAAGTCCTCTTGAACCCTTGGCATCGCACCCTTACCGGGGGCGACCCATCTTCTCCACTCTCTTGCCACCGTGACCACGGAAGGTCCTCGTCATCGCGAACTCGCCCAACTTGTGACCGACCATGTTCTCGGTTATGAAAACTGGAATGAACTTGATGCCGTTATGCACGGCGATGGTACGCCCCACCATGTCCGGCGTAATCGTCGAGCGGCGAGACCACGTCTTGATGACGCGCTGGTCGTTTGTACCGGCCGCCGCCTTCACCTTGTCCTCCAGGTGATAATCGATGAAGTAACCCTTCTTGAGAGATCGAGCCATATCGCTTCTCCACCTTTACTTGCGCTTCCGGCGCCGCACGATCATGTTGTCGGTCCGTTTGTTTCTGCGGGTCTTGTAGCCCTTGGTCGGAAAGCCCCACGGGGTGCAAGGGTGACGCCCACCCGAGCTCTTGCCCTCTCCGCCACCCATCGGGTGATCCACAGGGTTCATGGTTACGCCCCGATTGTGGGGACGCCGTCCCTGCCAGCGAGTCCGCCCCGCCTTGCCCGATGAGATGTTGCCGTGATCCAGGTTGCCGACCTGGCCAATCGTTGCGTAGCAGCCCAGATGCACCTTGCGCACCTCGCCCGAGGGTAGCTTCACCTGGGCATAGCTGCCTTCCTTGGCCATCAGCTGTGCTCCACCGCCCGCGCTCCTGACCATCTGACCACCCTTGCCGATCTTGAGCTCGATGTTGTGGATGATGGTGCCGACAGGAATCTGCCGCATGGGCAACGCATTGCCCAGATTGACCGGAGCGGCCTCGCCGGAAATCACCTCGGCGCCCAACTCCAGACCGCTGGGCCAGAGGATGTACCGCTTCTCTCCGTCTGCGTAGCTCAGCAGGGCGATGTGTGCCGTTCGATTCGGGTCGTACTCGACGGTGGCTACTTTGGCCGGCACGCCGTGCTTGTCCCGCTTGAAGTCCACTACACGGTAGCGACGCTTGTGGCCACCACCGCGGAATCGGACCGTCGTCAGACCCTTGTTGTTGCGCCCACCGATCCGCTTCTTGCCCTTGGCCAGTGGCTTGTGGGGCTTGCTCGCCGTCAGATCCTCGAAGGTCGAGACCGACCGATTGCGACTGGCTGGATTCGTGGGTTTGTATTGTTTGACTGCCATGGTTCCTGGTTCCTTTCGCTGCTTTATCCGGACAGCGTTCCGATATTCGAGCCGCTCGAGCAAGGTCGAGGCACAGGCCCGACCTCACTGATCGCTGATGTCATACGCCCTCGAAAAACTCGATGGTCTTCTCACCCTCCGCCAAACGAACGTACGCCTTCTTCCAGTCGGGCCGTCGTCCTTCGAAACGTCCCTGCCGACGAACCTTGCCGTGCATTGAAGCGACGCGAACCTCGGCAACCTTGACCTTGAACTGCGCTTCCACGGCCCGCTTGACGTCGACCTTGTTGGCTTTGCGATCCACTTCGAAAGCGACGGTATTGGTGTCGTCCCTCTGCGACGTCGACTTCTCGGTGATCAAGGGGCGTCGGATTACGTCCTGGACTCTCATTTGGACAAGACCTCCACGATACGGCTCAAGGCCTCTTCCGACACCACGATGTGAGGACAATCCACGACGTCGTACACGTTGACGGCCAGGGCATCGACGGTCCTGACCCGCGGATTGTTGCGAGCGGCCAGAGCCAGGTTCTCATTGCCATGCGTGTCCACCAGCAGCGCCCTACCCGACACACCCAGGCCCTCCAGCTTGCCGGCGAGGTCCCTGGTCTTGTGAGTCTCCATTTCCAA
>JAUWSP010000407.1 GCA_030610025.1 Acidobacteriota bacterium
AAGAAAAAGAGGATCTACGTCACCTGATCTCTCGACGCGTGATCGAGATCTACGCCTCCCGCCAGACAGCGGTAGGAGACATCTCTCGAGCGATTCCGATGGTTGTCAATGACTACGTCGAGCGGGAGATCAGGAGCTTCCAGGGCCCCGAGCGAGACTTCTTCCTCGAGTCCTATCGTCGATCCGGCTTGTACAGGCCGATGATCCTCGAGGAGCTCGAGAAAGCGGGCCTACCCGAGCAGATCAGCTGGCTTCCTCTGGTCGAGAGCGGCTTCAAGGTCAGAGCTCTATCCCGCGCCCGAGCGCTCGGCCTCTGGCAGTTCATCTCTTCGACCGGCTACCGATATGGCTTGGAGCGCTCATGGTGGATCGACGAGCGAATGGATCCCCAGAAAGCCACCGTGGGGGCCATCGGCTATCTGACCGACCTTCACAACCTCTTCGGCGATTGGCTCACCGCCCTGGCCGGCTACAACTGTGGCGAGGGCAACGTACTACGAGGCATCAGAAGCCAACGTGAAGGCTACTTCGATCAGTTCTGGGACATCTACACTCGATTACCCCGCGAGACTCGACGCTACGTTCCTCGATTCCTGGCAGTTCTCCAGATCATCGAAGACCCTGCGGCCTACGGCTTCGAGCTCCCAGAACCGCTGCCGGCCCTCGAGTGGGAACCTACCGAGATCGAGCGGTCTGCCGAGCTGACCTCCCTCGACAAGGCCCTGGGCCTGGAAGCTGGAACCCTGGCGGCGCTGAATCCCGAGCTGCGCCGAAAGGCCACGCCCACCGAGCCCTATGCGGTGAAGGTGCCGACTGGTCAATCGGAGATCCTGCTGGCTAGCTTGGACACGGTTCCGGAGTGGGACGCACCCTCGACGTCCTATACGGTCCATCGAGTCAGAAGCGGCGAGACTCTTTCTGGCATCGCATCGCGTTACGGCACCAGCGTGCGCACACTGATGGACATGAATCGGCTACGCAGTGCCAATCGGATCCGGCCCGGTCAGCAGTTGCAGGTTCCTGAGGGACGTCCGCGGGCTACCTATGCTTCTAACCCCCTCCCCGCTGGCCAGGAGATTCAACATACCGTTCGCCGTGGGGACAGCCTCTGGCTGCTGGCCGGCCGTTACGGGACGACGATCGATCGCATCAAACGGGATAACAACTTGTCCAGCACCGTGCTCAAGCCAGGCCAGTCTCTCAGAATCAGAAGTGCCTCGGCACCTCCAGGCAGCGGCGGTGGGACCTACGTTGTCCAGAGAGGCGACACCCTGGGTCGAATCGCCCAAAGACAAGGTGTCTCCCTCAGCCGGTTGATGAGTACAAACGGCCTGACCAAGCGCAGCACGATCTACCCGGGTCAGAGATTGTCGATACCCAACTGACCCGGTTCAGGCCGGCGCGTCGCGCCTCCTGTTTCATTCGAGCAGCACCTTGGAAATCACCGCGCAGCCGCGCAAGTGTCGACGTTGTCGGTGGAAAGCGGTAGATTGGGTAGGTATCGAAGAGAACCTGGAGATGAAAACCTACGTTGCAGTCACCGACGATCGACTGTTTCAGTTCCTTCGGACTCGTCCAGACCTGGACGAGATCAACTTCCTGCAACCGGGCGGGAGGAGAAGGTTTCAAGCTCTGCAACCTGGAGAGCCCTTCCTCTTCAAGCTCCACAGCCCGCGTCACTTCATCGTAGGTGGGGGCTTCTTCGCCCACGCCTCGATACTTCCGGCGAGTCTTGCATGGGAAGTCTTCGGCGAAGGTAACGGAGCCGTTACTCCCGAGGCCCTCAGAAGAAGGATCCAGAAGTATCGGCGAGAGCCTTCGAGACGTGGCGAGGACTACGACGTGGGCTCGATCATCCTCGAGAGACCGTTCTACTTCGACGAGGCCGACTGGCTGGAGCCGCCCAAGGACTTCTCCAAGAGCATCGTGCAGGGCAAGGTCTACGACACCGCGACCGGCTCCGGAAAATTACTCTGGGAAGAGGTTCGCCTTCGGATGTCGGCGCTGCATACAGGACGAATACTCGAGCCCCAGGCCGAGATGTTCGGTGAGCCTCCGGTAGCGCCACCCAGGCTCGGGCCCGGCGCTTTCCGAATTCTCGTAACCGACTCCTATGAGCGCCGTTGCGCCATGACCGGGGACGCCACCCTTCCCGCTCTCGAAGTGACGCATATCCGTCCCCCGGCGCATGGCGGGCTGCATCGAGTCGACAACGGCCTGCTTCTCAGATCGGATCTGCGCCGTCTATTCGATCGCGGGTATCTGACTCTCAGCGACGACTACAAGATTCGCGTCAGCAGCCTTCTCGACCAGGACTCCGCCGGCTCCGAGGGCTACCTTGCACTCGACGGTCTTCCGATCAAGACTCCCGAGAGGCTCGAGCATCGACCCCGAGCGGCATTCCTGGACTGGCATCGCCGCAGGGTGTTTCACGGCTGACCCTGCCGAGCCGACCCTTCAGGCCATGACTGTGCCGACCTTTGCGGCGCCCTCTTCAGTTGCCTGATAGCCGGCCTGCAATTCAACGACCAGACCAGCGGCCAACATCTCCCTGAGACTGGCTCGGACCTTGAAAAGAGGCGTCGCGAGCTCAGCCGAGATCGCCTCGGGCGAGACGGGCCTGGATGCCAGCCTCAGGAGATCCAGGGCCGAGCTCGTGAGGCTCCCATCGGGATTGACACAGGCCACTACTTCGCCTCCGGCAGTTCCTTGGTGCAGAAGTACCAGTCCTTGCACTCCACACCCTCCGCTTGCACTCTCTCCTCAGCGGCTTCCTGGGTCTGAGGCGGCGGAATGATCACTCGTTCTCCCGGCTGCCAATTGGCCGGCGTCGCTACCCCATGCTCATCGGAGGTCTGCAGGGCCTTGATCAACCGAACGATCTCATCGATATTGCGACCGGTCGTCAGCGGGTAGTAGATCATTGCCCGCAAGGTCTGCTCGCCATCGATCACAAACACACACCGAGAGGTCTCGGTCTTGCTCTCTCCAGGCATGATCATGCCGTAGAGGCTCGCCACTTCTTTGTTCAGGTCTGCAATGACAGGGAACTCGATCTTGATCCCCATCTTCTCTTCCACATTGCGAACCCATGAGATGTGCGAGTAGACACTGTCGATGGACAGACCCATCAACTCCGTATTGAGCTCCCTCAGCGCCGGTTGGGCCTTGGCAAATCCGATGAACTCGGTCGTGCAGACCGGAGTGAAGTCCGCCGGATGGGAGAAGAGCACGAGCCAACTGCCTTTGAAATCCTCGAGACGCAGCGTGCCATGAGTCGTCGGAGCTTCGAACTGCGGAGCTGGATCTCCAATTCTCGGCATGCGAGGTGCGATGGTGGCTTCCGCAAATGAGTTCATATCCACTTGATGGTTCTCCTTTCGTTGGTTCAGCGATTCGACCACGTGTCGATCATCGCCTGGCTGTCTGATGCCATTTCCACGTTCCATCCTAGTGAGAGGCACGACGACTCACAATAGTTCCCGCAGTTCCAAGGCTCTCAGGTATCTTGCCACGAAAGTACCGGGGGGGCTTGCCAATCGATCCTCGGTGCGCTCAGGGCATGAAGCGCGCAACCACCAAGGTCAAGTCGTCAGACTGACTCACGTCCCCCTTGAATCTCGAGATCTCGTTCAGGATCGAGTCCCGGATCTGTCGCGCCGAGCTTCGGCGCCCGGTACGCTCGACCTCCCGCACCAGCCGTGCCTCACCGAAGCTCTCCTCGTGCAGATCACTGA
>JAUWSP010000092.1 GCA_030610025.1 Acidobacteriota bacterium
GGACCTATTGGGTATCGAGCCTCCGGCTCAGTTTCAGGGCAGCAGCCTTCTCCCGGTGATCGAGGGCAAGGAAGATCGACCCCTGGTCTACGGAGAGAAGGTGGTGCGCCCTCCTTCGGGCGATGAGAAGGCAGAAGAGGGAGACCGCGGCATCCGAGCAGCGCTGATCGTCGACGACTGGAAGGTGATTGCGGCCAAGTCGCAAGAGCTCTACTACCTACCTGACGACCAGGGGGAGCAGAGCGACCTGGCATCGGAGAGCTCGGAGTTGGGTAGGCTGCTCAGGCTCCTGGCCGAGGTGAACCGGCGCAACGCCGCTCTCCGAATGGAGCTCGGCACCGGTCAGGGTGACAGCCAAGGCCTGGACGAGGAGACCCTCGAAGAGCTCAAAGCCCTGGGCTACCTGGGAAACTGATCGGATGCGGATCTAGCGGGAGTCTCCAGCCAGCTCCCGAAAGAGCTCGGCATACTCTTCTGACACGACCTTCCAGTTGAAGCGGGCCGATGCCAGGGTCGCGGCTCGACGACCTCTGTCTTCCCTGAGTCCCGGGTCGTCGACAAGCGCCTGCAGGTGCTCGGCAAGAGTCGACGCGCGTCCGGCATCGAAGTAGAGACCGCTGTCGGCAGCCACCTCGCGGTTCTCCGGTGTGCCGTTGACCACCACGCAGTTGCCGTATCCCATGGCTTCGACAAGTGCCGGGTGCGTGCCTCCGACCTCCGTGGCATGGATGTAGGCCAGGGCATGGGAGAGTAGCTCCCGGTAGCCGTGTCCGTAGATGGATCCCGGAAAGAGGATTCTGGGGTCCGCCCCTTCCGTGAAGCTCTGGACGAACCGGTCGGCGTAGGGAGCTCCCCCCACCATCACCAGGGGCAGGTCTCCACCTACGGCTCTATAGGCTTCAGCGACGCGGTGAGGATTGTTCTCGGGCTCGAATCGGCTGACGTAGAGGAAGAAGCGTCGCGATTCGAGGCCGAGGCGCTGCATCGTCTCGCCGGGTGCCACGGGCTGTGGATCGACTCCATAGGTGAGGACTCTGGATCCCGCTTCGTAGTTTTCCTGATAGTACTCGCGGATCACTTCGGCATCCGTGATGAGCACATCGGGAACGTGGACGGCGAGTCGCTCGGAAACCGAGTAGGCCAGCTGTCCCAGAGGACCCCATTTGGCGCGCTGCCGCTCGATTCCGTCCACATGCAGAGCGACCGGAGTGCCGGCAGCTCGCAAGATAGGGATGAAGATCGCGTTGACCGAGTTGACGACGAGCGCCGCATCGAAGTCCTGGCGGGCAGCGTGGAGGCAGGAGAGCAGGGTGTGGACCGGTGTGTCCAGATGTTTGGTTCGCAGGGTGGGCAGGACGGTGAGCTTCACTCCCTGATAGCAACCCATTCGACGAGGCGTGTTGTGGCTGCGGCAGTAGACCGTGACGTCGAGACCCAGACGGACCAGTCGGGTCGAGAGCTCCTCCATGAGGGTCTCGTAGCCGCCGTAGCTGGCGGGAATCCCTCGACTTCCGATCAGTGCTACCTTCAGGCGGTTCACAGAGGAAGACCCTTTCGAAAGAACCACCGATTGATGGTCGAGCTGGTGACCGTGCGCTGGCTGCGGATTGCGCGGCGGCGGCGGCGGATCTCTCGCCGGTGTTGCCAGAGCCAACCGTAAGCTTCGAGAGAGCTTCGTTCCCTGAGGAGCACGTAGGCGAAGGCGGCCACGTCGCGCAGCAGAGCGGGGACTCCGGTCAACAGGAGATTCATGCCATTCTGATGGTAGAGCCTCAGAAGGTAGCGATTCTTCAGAGAGTGCATGTTGACATGAGGGGGCATCTGCCGCCGTCGACTCGGCAGGTTGTGCCGCCGATGCTCGCAGAGGGCAGAGGGCTCGTAGAGGACCTCCCACCCCCGCTCCTGCAACCTGAAGCAGAGCTCGGCATCTTCACGGAACGAGTGGAACTCGGAGAGAAACACCTCTCTTTCGACGGCGACATCATCCAGGGCCTCGCGCCGGAATAGCGACGCGGCACCTGTGGCGCCAAACACCCTGTCGGCACGAGTCCAGCTGCCTGTGGCAGGCTCCCCGGAGCCACGGTCGAAATGACGCCACGTGGGCGACAGGAACATGCCGCAAGCATCCAGGAGGCGGGTTTCGTCCGCCTGTTGTGGCCGGACCAGCCTGCCGGCCAGTGCGCCCACTCGGAACTCGGGATGTCTCGTCGCTCGTTCCAGGAGATGTGAGATGTAGTCGGGATCCGGCCGGGCATCCGGGTTGAGAGTCAGCACCCAGGGCGCGTCGGTCTGCGCCAGCGCCTCGTTCATTCCGCCAGCGAAGCCGGTATTCTCTGACAGAGCCCGGTGTACCAAGGGAAGCTCTGGCGGGGGGTGCTGAGTGACCGCAGCGACGCTGCCGTCGTTGCTGGCACAGTCAACTACCACGAGCTCCAGGGGTCTGTAGCGCAGGGCGGCGACCGATTCGAGGCAGCCGCGCAGGTCGCCTTCCGAGTTGTGCGTCACCATGCAAATGGCGACTGTCCCTACGTCCACGAGTCAGCCTCCCGGTGCTTCCGAGTCCAGGTCATCGCCAACTGCCCTGCTCTGAGCATGGGGCAGGCGCCAGCCGGACAGTGTGCCGAGTAGGAGTCCAGTCAGGCCGCTGTGGGCTTCGCGGCGAGAGGAGGCGCGACTCGGCTGGCGGACAACAAGCAGCGGAATCCGCACTGTAGCCGCCACCGCTGTCAAGACCCTGGCTAGAAACGCCATGCCATGCGAGTGGTGCTTGCGAAGGTATCGTCCCAGATTCCGGTAGTAGATCCACAGGAATCGTCCATATCCCAACCTGGGGACGGTCGAGCCGAGAAGGTGCTCGAAGGTCGCCGCGGGCCAGTAGACCACCTGACGATTGGAATCGAAGAGTCGGCGCGCCAGATCGACGTCTTCGAACCAGGCAGGGAAGAAGTCCTCGTCGAAGCCTCCAATCGCCTCGAGAGCTCTGCGTCTCAGTGCGAGCGCTGCTGCGGCCGGCTGCTCCACGAGGGTCCCTGCAGTCGGCTCGATCTTCGAGCCCTGGCCGGCTGGAATCATCAGCGACTGGAGGAGAAGGGTAAGCGAGCTCGGGAGAGGGCGGAGCTGCCAGCGATGCTGCGCGCTGCCATCCGCCGACAACAGCCTGGGCGCCAGGCCGGCAGCTTCGGAGTGGATTTCCAGGCCTTCGATCAGGCTCTCGAGGGCTCCCGGTGTCGGTCGGGCGTCGGAGTTCAGGATCAGGATCGAGGGTGCTCGGGTCCGTTCGAGAGCGGCGTTCACGGCGCCGCCAAAGCCGAGATTCCTACTCGGCTCCAAGACCTGCGTGCCTGAGAGGCTATCCCCGAGGGAGCCGGAGTTGTCGACTACGAGGAGCTCGAACCGACTGTCTTTGGGCCAGCTCTCCACGAGCCTCAGAATCTCCTCGTCACCGTGCCAGTTGACGGCGATTCCCGCTAGCAGCGGTTCCATAGCGAGATCTCGAGAGGGAGCTGGCATCTCTCTAGCTCCCCTCCGGCCCCTGGGGGCGGTCGATTCGTACCTTTGGAGGACCGGTGTTGGCGAATCGGCTCAAATTCTTCGCGGCTCGTACCCATCCATCCAGGATTCCGACCGACTTCCGATAGTCGAGGTCCGCGGCCGACCGCCCCAGGTCGAGCACGTCGCGGCCCACGAGTTTCGGCAGGCCGGCCCAGAAGGTCCGACCCTGGGCGCGAGCCAATACCAGGTATCGATTGCCATAGATCAGGCTGTAGCGATGCATGGGCTGGCTCTGCGTCGTCGTGGCGCCGGCGTGGAGCGCCCTTGCCGCCGAAACCGACAGAGCGGTGTAGCCAGCGGCTCTCAGCCGACAGGCCAGGTCCACGTCTTCGTAGTAGGACTCCAGTCGAACATCGAAGATCGACGAATCCGAAAAGACCACGGCGTCCAGCGAAGCGCGTCGATAGAGTGCGGCCGTTGCCGAGACACCAAAGATCTCCTCGGTCGGCATGCTGGTCGCGGGAGGAGGGTCCCCATGCCCGATCTGGATTGCCTGCCAGCTTCGATTCCACCGCAACCCCCGGCCATCCATTCGGTCCGGGTTCGCCATCTGGAGGTTCACTCCCTGGGCGGCGGCGGCCCCTGGCGTTTCGGCAAGCGCCCCAAGCAACTCCCTGGCCCAGTCGGACTCTACGACGGCGTCGTCATTGAGCAGCGCCACGAAAGCCGAATCGCTCTGCCCGATGCCCAGATTGCAGGCCTCGGAGAAGCCGACTCGCCCTCGGCTAGCCACGAGTTTCAGGTTCGGAACCGAATCGAACCGAGGTTCCATGGCAGGAGGGTGGACCAGGATGATCGAGGCTCGCACGCCTACCGAGCCAGCTGCCGACTCGAGGCAGTCTTTCAGGTAGTGGCTGGTTCCCAGGGAGGGAACCACGAAGGTCACGTCAGGATTCGGCAAAACCTTCCGAGTACCGTTGCAGGACTTCGTCCGTCGGTCCTTCGGCTTTCAGCTGTCCGCGCTCGATCCAAACGGCCCGAGTGCAGTGATCTGCGATGGACTCCATCTGATGCGACACCAGAAGGATCGCCGTTCCCTGCGAGCGGAAATCGTGGATTCTCGCCAGGCATTTTTCCTGGAAGCCGGTGTCACCGACGGCCAGGATCTCGTCGATCAAGAGAAGCTCCGGACGGAACATCGTCGCTACGGCGAAGCCGAGCCGAGCCAGCATGCCGCTGGAGTAGTTGCGAATCGGCAGGTCGATGAACTCCTCGAGCTCGGAGAAGTCGATGACCTCATGCAGGTGTTTCTGGACGATTCGACTCGAGTGGCCGAAGAGCGCCGCGTTGAGGAAGACGTTCTCTCGACCGGTGAGATCGAAGTGAAACCCGGCTCCCAGCTCTAGCAGAGGCGCGACCTGACCGCGGACCACGACTCGTCCGGCGGTCGGTGTCAGAACCCTGGAGATCACCTTCAGCAGTGTGCTCTTGCCGGCCCCATTGCGACCTACGACTCCGACAAACTCCCCGGGTGGGACCTCGAGGTCCAGCGAGCGCAGCGCCCAGAGCTCTCGATGCTCCAGCTTCCCCGCCAGCCGCTTCAGTACGTACTCCTTGAAGCTGACAATCCTCTCTGTGGGCATCGAGAAGCGCACCTCGATACCGGTCAGCTCTATCGCAGCGCTGTCGGCTCGGAGGCTTGGCCTCGAAGCGTCTGGCGCCAGGTCAGCTGCGGTAGTCAAAAACACTCCTCTGTGTCGTGAAGACCCACCAGCCTACGACCAGGGCGCCGAGGCTGAATCCCAGAGCGGCCAGCCAATTTTCGAGCGGTGCGACCTGGCCCAGGATGACCGGGTCGCGCACCAGGGTGACCAGGTGAAACAAGGGGTTGAGGAGAAAGTACTTCTGGAGGTTCGACGGAATGATACCCGGGGGATAGATGATCGGCGTGGCGTAGAACCAGCCAGTGAGCAGCACCTGGTAGGTCAGCTTGACGTCGTGGAAGAAGGCCCCCAAGGTGGCGACGAGAAGCCCCACACCCAGAGCGAACAAACCCGTGAGAAGCATGCCGAAGGGAATTGTCAGGATCGCCCAGGACAGCGGTTGGCGGAGCACCAGCATGATGGCGGCGAGCGGGATCAGTGCGACCGCCCAGTTGACGAGATAGGTGATGGCAGTGGCCACAGCGAACGCACTGCGGGGAACATAGATACGGGTCGCCAGCCCAAGGCTGGCAACGGTCTCCTCTACGATCTGCAGGGTCGAGCGGTTGAAGAAATCGAACAGCAGCAGGCCCGACAAGATGTAGAGAGGAAAGGGGTAGCCGAGATCGTCGAACCGAAACACGTTGGAGAAGACGACGGTCAAGATCGTCATCAACATCAGCGGCTCGAGCAGAGTCCAGACGACCCCCAGAATGGACCGTTTGTAGCGCAGCTTGATGTTGCGCCGGCTCCACTGAACGACGAGATCCCAGAACCGGATGAGCTCCTGGAGCTCCTCGACGGCCGGATGAGGTCTCCTCGAGGAGTCGTAGACCTGCTGTCGCGCCGCCGGCTGGATGGGAGAGGGTCTGAGAGAGGAGGTCATCGACCGGCTTCCAGTCACGGAGTCGGGGCACACGCTGTGTGCCCACACTGCATCTCGGCTCAGGGCAATCGAGCGCGACCATCGGGTCCTGCCTACGGGACGTCGGGCTCGCTGTCCTCGTCGTCAGGTGCGACCACGGACTCGCTCCACTCGCGTTCGTCGCCGGCCTCGAATCCTTCTTCGAAGATCGCGGGCTCGCTTTCCGAGGCAGCCGCCGCCTCGGCCGTTGGCGCCTGGTCGGCTTCGCCCTCCGGCGAGGAGCCGCCACAGGCGATGAGGACAGAACCCAGCAGAGTGACAGCGAGGATCGTTGAAGAATGGCGTGTCATAGTGTTTCGATCCTATACCAATGGTGCTCCCATCTACCGTGAGAATCGCTACGGTGGCCAGGCGAGGCCTGGCGCGCACTGGCGTGGCGAATCGACCGGCGCCCGCGCCAAGTACCGACCAGCTTTCTGGAAAGGTCTTCGGCAAGCCGAGAACAGGCTTGTGGTATCATTCAGGTTCGTGATTTTCACGCCTTCCATCGCAACAGCCGCATGCCCGGTCCCTGCACTTGGACCCTTCCTACCAGCGTGACTGTTCAGTGCGAGCCCGTTTCGATGCCTTGGAGCTCAGGTGAGCTTCGACTCGCTTGTCGTATTCGTAGCGGTCCCAACGCCATCGTAAGACCGACCTGAAAGGAGCCTTGAAATTAGTAAAGATATACAGCCCCGCGTGAATCGCCAGATCCGGAAGAGCCCAGTGCGGCTCATCGACGTCGACGGCACCCAGTTGGGCGTCGTGCCACTGGAGGATGCCCGCAAGAGAGCCGACGATAGCGGCCTGGACCTCGTTGAAGTCGGTGCCGGTGCCAACCCTCCGGTCGTCCGAATCCTCGATTGGGGCAAGCTGAAGTACGAAAAAGAGAAGAAGGCCCGCGAAGCCAGGAAGAAGACTCACGTCATCGAGGTCAAGGAAGTCAAGTATCGGCCCAGCATCGACGAGCACGACTACGACATCAAGACCAAGCGTGCCCGCCGGTTCCTCGAGACCGGCAAGAAGGTCAAGGTGACCATCTTCTTCCGCTATCGACAGCTCCGCAGGCCCGAGTTGGGTGTGCAGATCCTGGACAAGGTGACCAAGGAGTTGGCAGACGTCGGAACGGTCGAGTCCAGATCCCGGCTCGATGGGCGTCGAATGGTCATGGTCCTGGCGCCGCTGCCGACCGAGACCCAGAAGAAACAACAAGAAACGGCTGTAAAGAAGAGTCAGAAGCCGTCGCCTGCCGCGACTACCTGATTCTGAGGTGTCCCCTCAAGAGGTCTCTGTCTCCGCTATCCCTCGGACCGCCTGCTCGATAGCTCCAGGCTCCAGCTCCTCCAGCTCGTAGCTGACGTTGGCTACCGGCTTGTTGGCTTGTAGGACTCTCCCCAGATCGATGGGCGTACCCTCCACGACCACGTCCGCATCGACGGCGTTGATCGTGGCCTCCAATTCCCGAATCTGGTCCTCACCGTAACCCATCGCAGGCAGGATCTTCCTCGAGTTCGGATAGGCCTCGTAGGTATCCTTGATGGAACCGACGGCATAGGGGACCGGGTCGACAATCTCGGCAGCTCCTGCATTCTGGGCTGCGAACCAGCCGGCTCCGTAGGTCATACCGCCGTGGGTCAGTGTCGGCCCGTCTTCAACGACCAGGGCCCGCTTACCCCGAATCAGCTCCGGTTGGTCCACGGTGATCGCAGAGCGACACTGCACGACCTTGGCTCGAGGGTTATAGGCCTCGCAGTTGTCCAGCACGGTCTTCAGGTCATCTGGATTCGCCGTCTCTACCTTGTTGACGATCAGCATGTCGGCCAGCAAGAAATTGGTCTGACCGGGGAAGTAGCTCAGCTCGTGACCCGGGCGATGAGGGTCTACCAGGGTCATGTAGAGGTCGGGCTTGTAGAACGGGGTGTCGTTGTTGCCCCCGTCCCAGAGGATCAGGTCGGCCTCCTTCTCAGCCTCCCGAAGGATCTTCTCGTAGTCGATGCCGGCATAGACCACGAAGCCGTTGTCGATGTGCGGCTCGTACTCCTCGCGCTCCTCGATGGTGCAGTCGTGGAGGTCGAGGTCCTCGTAGGTTGCGAAGCGCTGACAGATTTGCTTCGACAGATCTCCGTAGGGCATGGGATGCCGGATGGCAACCACCATCTTGCCGAGCCGCCTGAGGATCCGAGAGACGTAACGGCTGGTCTGCGACTTGCCGACGCCAGTTCGAACTGCCGTGATCGCGATAACCGGCTTGGAGGATGGCAGCACCGTCTTGGTAACCGAGCAGACGCCGAAGTGGGCGCCCCAACCGATCACACGGCTGGCTTTGTCCATCACGTAGTCGAAGGGCACGTCGGAGTACGAGAACCAGACCTCGTCGATCGAGCGCTCGCGTACGATTCCCTCCAGTTCTTCCTCCGGACGAATGGGGA
>JAUWSP010000450.1 GCA_030610025.1 Acidobacteriota bacterium
GTTCGCTTTGCAGCCGGAGTCGTCATGCCATTGCTGATTGCTGGATTCCCGGAGGAGTTTGTTTTCAGGGGAATCCTCCAGACCCGGCTCGAGAAAGTCTGGGGGCGAGTCGCTGCCATCACGGTCTCCGTGTTGCTTTTTACTGCCTGGCACATTCCGACTCGCTACCTGTTGGCTCAGGGAGTCGAAGGCTCGGCAGGCGATCTGACCTCTGTGCTTCTGGGTACCGGGGTGCCGGTGTTGATCGTCGGCTCCGTATTCGCCCTGCTTTGGGACCGATACAGGAACCTCCCCGCGCTGATCGCTGCTCACTGGGGAGTCGATGTGCTCCCCGCGTTGATTGCCTTCCTGGGTATTGATTACTAGGGTCTAGTCGCAGGCGACGTTGTTCCAAAAGGCCTCGCCTGTGTAGCGATTCGCCGCCTGGACTGTGCCGGACGTGATGCAGCAGTCTTCAACCGGGAAGATCTCTCCTGGCCGAATCACAATCGAAGTCGCGAGCGACCAATCGTCGGTCTGTAGGAGGGTGTCCCCCTGAAAGGCCCGCACCTTGCCCCGCACATTATTGGCACAGCCTTTACCGGTATTCCGATAGTCCTGGGAGTACGAGCACTCGAGACCGAGGCCAGAGCACAAGCCGATCTCCACGCCGGCGTTCGACACGATGTTCGCTGCGACCTCTTCCACTGGAGGCTCGGTTGGGCCACCTCCTCCCGATCCAGTTCCTTCTCCGCAACCCGAGAGGATCAAGAGGACCGTCACGAGGGGTAGAAATCGAACAGGGTTGATGGCAGGGCTCCTCCAAGTAGACACGGGGCGGGCTAGGGATCGATAAAGGCGATGCCAGCACGAAAAATCGGAATCGACTCACCATCGGTCGCAAGCTTGGTCTCTGAGAGGCGGCACCATCGCACTTCACCGAGTACCGTTGCGCTGGACTTTCCGATGCCAAGAATGAAGGAGCGCTCTTCGAGGACCTTCAAGGGACTATGCGACTCCACCCCAGCGCCAAAGGCGGTGATGTCGACAATACGGCCCGAAATCGGGCTCTTGAGTGCGAAACCGATCGCCGGCTCGCGGTCGAGGCGTCGCTCCTCGGGCCTGTCGGAGATTCGCCTTTTTCGATGGGAAACTGGGGAATCGTGTTGCATGAGTCCGCTGCTTTCTCTGTCGGTTTCGACGAGCCCTCCCATGGTAGGGCCGGCTCAATTGCACCTTTTCTAACACCTTATCATCGAGGCGGACAACACCCTCGCGGGTGGCTCCGGACCTCTCCCAAGGGGCGGGGAGCCTATAGAGACTTGGCTATTGAGGGATCTGACTCGACCAGGCTGTCGTGTCACCCGACTCGAATCCATCCTTGAAGACGATCTCTGGGCAGTCGAGCACGGCTCGAATCGCGAAGTCGCCACTGAGTCCAAAACCACACGCGTCGAACCAGAAGCTGGGTGGGATGGCGAAGAGACCGTTCTTGCTAGCCTGGCAGCCATCGATGTCGGTAACGAGGCTCGGGCCAGACAGTGGTGGCGCTTCGAAGAAACGGAAATCCACGACGACGGTCGCGCCAGTGATCATTGGAACCGGCGGAACTACGGTGAACTCGTTGAAGAATCCGTCATTGAGCTCCGGGGCTACGAGCTTGATCAGTTGATTCCCGGGATCGGGGAAGGAACCAGCTGCGGAAATGGTGATCGAGTCGCCAAGTGTCTGCCCGGAGCCGCCAGTCGTCGACATCCAGAGAACCTGCACTGCAGTGAGATTGCCGTCACAGGTGGCCGTGAGCCAGGCGGCTGCCCTTTCGTTAGCCGCAAACCCAGGTAAAATTGCTACCGGGCTGGAGTCCACAATGGAGTCGTTCTGGAGAACGGCGCCGTCGATCCTGGGCGGGTCGCATAGATGCCATCCCGTAATGGTGAACATCGATACCAGACCGATGATCAGTCCCGGACCTCTTCGCCATTTCATGAGCGAGCCTCCCCTTTTTCAGAGCCTGACTCGTCAGTCTAGCCAAGAGGGTGCGAGCGCGCCGCGACATGCGTCACAGTTGTTGCGACTCACTGAACGCCTCCCTATTGCACGACTTCGGACCAGGCCCAGGTATCGCCCCATTCGAAGCCGTCTGCAAGAAAAATATAGGTATTGATGAGAACCCCGACGTTCTCGGAGTCCTGATTCGCGGTGGCGAGGTCGTGGGAGCCATTGCCGTCGAGATCGGCGGCGGCGAGGCCTACAGGCGTCTCCCTGACGAAGACGAGGCGAGGCGGACTGAACAGGCCCGTGCCATCTCCTTGGAGGTTTCCCATTCTGTCGGTGTCGAGGTTTGTGAGAGCCAGGTCGATGGTGCCGTTGAGATCGAAATCATCGGCGACCAGCGCCCTGGGATTGCCGGTGTCATTGACGGGGTGGTTCTCATCGGAATCGAAATGCGACGGCGAACCGAAGGCTGCGGCACCGAGGTTCAGGAAGATGGTGGCGAAATCTCCCGCAGTCCCCACTGTGACCACGGCAATGTCGCTCCTCTGATCGTCGTTGAAGTCGCCGACCGCAAGGCCGCCACTCGGGCTCAGACCCGTGCCAACCGAGAGACTCGAGTCGAGGCTCAGGACGCCACTGCCATCATTGAGGAGAATGTCTACGACACCGGTATCGGTGCTGGCCACTGCAAGGTCCAGACTCCCCTCGCCATCCAGATCGGCTAGCGCGAGGCCGCGGGGCCCTGCTCCGACCGAGTAGGGGACGCCGCTTGCCAGAACTCCTGCCGAGTTGAGCATCACGGAGATGTCCGACGAGGTTCGATTCGAAGTCACTACGTCCATGAAACCATTCCCGTCGAGGTCTCCAGTCGAAATGTCGCCAGGCAGCGTGCCGCCGACGCCGGCCGTTGCTCCAAGCGAGAAGAGACCGCCGATGTTGGTGAGAACCTGGATGTCGTTCATTCCGGCTCGGGTAACGACGAGATCGAGGTCCTCATCGTTGTCGATATCGACAGCCACAACAGAGTGCGGCGCACTTCCGGCAGGCAACTGGACATCGATCGCAGGATCAAAATCAGCGTCGCTCCCGGTGTTCATCAGGATGGCGACCTTGTCCTCGCCCTGAACCGCGACCGCTATGTCGGTCCACCGATCGCCGTCGAAATCCCCGAGGACCACTCCGGTGGGATGGGTGCCTGCGGCAAAGTAGAAGGGATTGCACCATCGCCCGGAACAAAAGACCGGGTCGGCCTGGGCAACTGCACCGATGACAGCTGCTGCGGCTGAAAATGCGGCCAGTACCACTGCTATGGTCACCTTCATCGAAGTGCTCCTCAGTAGTTCAACAAGACGAATTCTCCGGGCCGAGACTACACCATAAGGGTCACCGCTCGGAGAGTCCGGACCCAAGAAGGTGTCTGGCGGAGGCTCGTTTCGAGATACAATCAGACCGCTCA
>JAUWSP010000405.1 GCA_030610025.1 Acidobacteriota bacterium
CCGAGGATGGAGATGCTGTCGCTGTTCTGTTCGATGACGACGAAGAGGCGGCCTTCTACAACAACAAGATCCAGGCAGCCATCCACTTCGCTTTCAGGGCGCTGCCGACAGTCAAGGCGATGGGCGTAGCGATTCGGGCTGGTGAGTCGGCCCCGATCCTGGCACATCTGTAGTCTGAGAATTAGAGCTTCTCGACTTCGTCCTGCAAACTGGCCAGGGAGTCTTTGGCAGTTCCAAGCTCGGTGGTCAGCTCTTCCAGCTTTTGACGTTCGGCTTTGACGAACCGCGTGTAGGGGGCGATGGCCTCCTCGATGCGGTGTCGGCTACGCTCGATCTCCCGCTCGAACTGCTCGGTAAGAGAGCTCATGAGCTTCTCGCGGAGCCGGAGGATCTTGTTGCTGAGCTCCTTCTTGGCCCGTTTGCGTCGGGCCGGCAGTACGAACAGGCCTAGCAGGGCGAGCGTCCCAGCCGCCATCAATCCGGTCACGTCGGCCAGCTGTGTGGTGGCCATCAGGGTGATGATGGCTCCCAACCCGAGCGCACTCACCTCGATGATGGCTGTGCCGGCCACGGCTGTGCGCACGGACTCGGCCATTCGATCGATCTCCGCGGCTCGGCTGTAGCCATCCACGGCCTCCTGGGCGGCGCGGCCGACGGTCTCGAGCAGCTTCTGGCGGTCGTACTCGAAGCTGCCGATCTCACCCACCAGCTTGCTGTCATGCTCGATTCGCCTCTTCGAGAGGTTGTCGGAGACCCCTTTCCACTGTCGGAGCTCCGCTTCCACCATCCAGTCGATGATCTCGTTGACCTTCTTCTCGATCTCCTGCGGTGCACGCCCAATGACCTGGCGCTCGAAGTCGGCCTTGATTTTGGCCTTGTTCATCAGATCGAAGGCACGGGCCAGCCGCAGCGTCTCGTCGAAGTACTCCATGCCCCGGCGCTCGAACTCGTGCAGGATGTTGTCGACATCGGTGAGGCGGTAGCGAAACTCCCGAGACATGTCCTGACCATAGAGATCGAGTTGGCGCTCGACGTGATCGATGGCGGCAAAGTCCTCGGCCAGGACCTCCAGACGGCTCTCTGTCGCGTCGTAGTAGGTATCGGCCAGACGCTTGCCGACCCCGATTGGATTGAGGAGCTTGAGCCGGATGCGCTCGGACTCATCCAGGGTCTCCAATAGATAGCTCTCCAGGGGTGGAAAGCGGCTGTGTTCGAGAAGTGCCTGATCCAGCTCGGATCGCATCTTGGCTGTCAGTGCCTGCTGGGAGGAGACCGGGAAGACCTGGGGCGCGAAACCGAGGAGTCGTTCACCGTTCTCACTGACATAGTCGACGACCTGACTCAGATCATCATCGCTTTGCAAGATGTCGATCTTGTTGACCACGAAGACCAGCTTCTTTCCCCATTGCCGAACGCCGTTCATGAAGTTGCGCTCGCTCTCGGTAAAAGGGCGATCGACTGAGGTGACGAAGAGCACGAGATCAGCTCTCGGAACGAAGTCGGAGGTGATGGCCTCGTGATCTCGATCGAGGGCGTTCGTGCCCGGTGTGTCTACGATGTGCACCTCTTCGAGGATCTCGACCGGGGCTGTGATCTCCTCGATACCGTCTTCAGCGATCGACGTGCCATCGGCTTCACCGTACTTGAGGTGGTGAATGCGGGTGGTCGTTGGGGTGACGCCCTCCGGCAGGACCTGTCGGCCCAGAAGTGCGTTGATGAAGGTGCTCTTGCCAGCGTTGAACTCGCCTACGACGACAAGCAGGAACAAGTCGTCCAACTGGCGGATGGAGCGCTCGAGGGTCCTCTGATCATCCCGGCTGGCAGCACTTCGAGCCAGCGTTCCATGGAGATCGCCGAGAAGACGCCTCTCTTCTGTCAGAAGCTCGGTCTGGTGCTTGTCGAGGATTCGCTGCATCACGAAAAGGGCACGCCGTGCTGGGCCGTCAGGCTCGAAGGCCGGCAACCGTGGCTCCGAGTGCCTCCCTGAAGAGGTGACAAAAAGATAGCACGGGGTCGACTCCTCCTACGAGTCCTGCCGTTCGTTCTCGAGGCTGGCGAGCGCCACTTCTCGGAGGGAAGCGATCTCTTCGTCCGTGGCAGATCGCCAGAGCCGTCGCTCACGTCGCCGCTCGATCGAGGCTGGAGAGTAGCGGATCGAAGTCACGAGCTTGCCGGCCCGGTTGAAGACATGGGCTCGACCCCGGCTGCCGAGAACGATCAGTGTCTCCCTTCGGGTGTCGAAGAGCAGATCCTCATCTCTGGCTGAAGTGAGATCGGACAGGGCCATCCATGTTGGCCTGTCCCTTTGGCGGTGATGATGTTGGGCGTGGCCGGTTCGTCGTCGGCGAGAACGATCGCGCCGTTCGAGGCGACGGGCCAGGCCGGAGAGCAGTCCTTCGATCCTCTCTTCCACCTTGTCCTCGTCGAGCGTGCGGTTTCTCGTCGTCGTGCGCTCGATCTGACGCAGCGCGTCCTGTGCCCAACGGGCGGGCCGCATCCATGGAAGCTCGCCGATCCGGTCGAACAGATTCTCGAGAGGCTGCTCGTCTGGAGCGATGCCGATGAGGTTCAAGCCAAAGCGCCGTTGCCCGTGTGGAGGGCTGGAAGAGACGATCTGAAAAGTCAGGGCCAGCGACTCCTCCAGGCCCTGAAGGGTGGGGAAGGAGTACCAGCCTGCCGTGACCTGACCGTGAATGTGATAGCCCGAGTCGGCGTCCTGGAAGGCCGGGAGTAGCTGAGTCGTCAGCTCGGATCCGAGTGTGGTGTGGGCGATGAGCCGGCGGGGGGTCTCATAGAGCAAATCGACCCTGGGGTCCTTCTGGTCCAAGAGCCATTGGCCCAGGTCGAGAAACCGGGGCAGTCCACTGGGGCCGTACCCGGCAAAAACCTCCTGTCCGTTTCCAGGCAGTGAGTGCTCGCAGGAGGCGCTGGCGCAGCGCAGGCAATAAAGATGTCCGGGATGAAAGACGGCGCGGTGTACGAGGATCTGGCCCAACCCATCGCTCAGCGAAGCGGAGGCTTCCTCGCGGGCGTTCTCCAGCCAGCCCTCATGCTGGTGGATCGGGACCCGGAGGCGCACCTCGAGAGTCTCGTCGCCGCCTTCGAGCAGGTGTCCTGAAGGATGACGGCGGATCCTCTTCCGGATCTCCTTGGCCATGAGGCGCAAAGCGAGTGAGAGGGTGTCCTTCTCGTTGCTGTCGCCGCGCCCTGCCATGACCCGATGCTATCGAACCGCGAGCTGGAGGTCCGGGCGGGCGGTCGGCAGGGACGCCTGCCTCTTCAAGACTGTGTTGGAGGTTCGGGCGCATCCAGGGTGGAGTGGGACCTAACAAAGTCCGCTGGATACCGTATACATTACCGAGGCCGAATGAAGCTGATGAATGAGGCTCATCGGAGGGGAATTGCATGTTTCAGCGTCGTCACCTTGTTGCGATTGTTGTATTCCTGGTGAGTTGGGTGCCGCTTGTGGCTCAGGAAGAGCCCGATGCGGTCGAGGTCGTGACCAGAGAGAAGATCCAATACGAGCTGAGCCCAGCGACCTCCGAAGTCAAGGTAGACGGAATCCTGGACGAGCAGGCATGGCAGGATGCCGCGGTTCTGCCTGTGAATTTCGAGTGGTTCCCGGGGAACAACACCGAGCCACCGGTGAAGACCGAAGCGCTGGTCACCTTCGGCGAACGGGCTCTCTACGTCGCGTTTCGTGCCTACGACCCGAATCCAAAGCAGATTCGGGCTCATCTGATGGA
>JAUWSP010000335.1 GCA_030610025.1 Acidobacteriota bacterium
AGGGGTTTACAATCCGAAGACCGTCATCCCCCACGCGGCGTCGCTGCGTCAGGCTTTCGCCCATTGCGCAATATTCCCCACTGCTGCCTCCCGTAGGAGTCTGGGCCGTGTCTCAGTCCCAGTGTGGCCGGACACCCTCTCAGGCCGGCTACCCATCGTCGCCTTGGTAGGCCATTACCCCACCAACAAGCTAATGGGAAGCGGGCCCCTCCTCTGGCGCATGCTTGAAGCAGAGGCATGCTTTCCTCCAAGTCCCCGCAGGGACAAAGAGCTGATGCGGCATTAGCCCCAGTTTCCCGGAGTTATTCCCCACCAAAGGGCAGGTTACCCACGCGTTACTCACCCGTTCGCCGCTCTACTAGATCCCCGAAGGAATCGTTCGCGCTCGACTTGCATGTGTTAGGCACGCCGCCAGCGTTCGTTCTGAGCCAGGATCAAACTCTCCAGTTTCGAGCTTGATACCGACTGGAATCTAACGAGGTTGAGTACTACACGCTATTCAGTTTTCAAAGAACTGACATGAAGGCAGGGAAGGCACGGCCCCGTAAGGAAGAGCCTCCCGAGTCTTCCAGAAGTCTACCGAACTGATTAAGAGCTTCTGCATTGGCTGCAGGGCAGACTCGCCCCTGCAGCAGAAGAGTATTGTTGCAGTTGGCCCCTATCAGGTCAAGCCCGCTAAACCGCTTTTATCACCAATTTCGCGAACCGTCGCTTCCCCACCTTCAGGATGCGCTCCTGACCGTCCGCGGGCACCTTTGCGTCGACATCCCCGACCCGCTCTCCGTCGACGGATACGGCGCCCTGCTGGACCAGCCGGCGCGCTTCGCCGTTCGACGAGGCGAAGCCGGCAGCGGTGATCGCTCGCACGATCCAGAGCGGCTCCGCGCTCTCGAGCTCGATGGTCTCGATCTCATCCGGCAGACCACCCGACTTGAAGACGTTCTCGAACTCCACCTCCGCGGCCCGCGCCGCATCGTCCCCATGGAAAGAGCTCACGATGGTGCGCGCGAGCCGCTGCTTGGCCGACTTCGGATGAACCTCGCCCGCCGCGACCTGCTCCCGCAACGCTTCGATCTCAGGCGGGAGAGCATCCGTGCAGAGCTCGTAGTAACTCCACATCACGTCGTCGGAAATCGACATCACCTTGCCGTACATCTCCTTCGGTGTGTCCTCGACGGCGATGTAATTGCCTAGCGACTTGCTCATCTTCTCGACGCCATCGGTTCCCACCAGAAGAGGCGTCGTCAAGATGACCTGCGGCTCCAGGCCGTACTCACGCATGATGTCCCGGCCCACCAGCAGATTGAATGTCTGGTCGGTGCCGCCCATCTCCACGTCGGCCTCGAGAGCAACGGAATCGTAGGCCTGAGCGAGCGGGTAGAGAAACTCGTGAATGCTGATCGGCTGATGGTTGCGGAAGCGCTTTTCGAAGTCGTCGCGCTCGAGCATCCGAGCCACCGTGTATTTCCCAGCCAGCCTGATCAAGCCCTCCGAGCCGAGCTTGCTGAGCCAGCTCGAGTTGTACTCGAGGCGACTCTTGTCCGGATCGAGAATCCTGTAGGCCTGGTCGCGGTACGTCTCGGCGTTGGCTCGAAGCTGCTCCTGAGTCAGCTGGGGCCGCGTCTTCGACCGCCCTGACGGATCTCCGATCATGCCCGTGAAATCCCCCACCACGAAGACCACCTCATGGCCGAGATCCTGAAACTGCTTCATCTTCCGCATGACCACGGTGTGGCCGAGATGGATATCGGGGGCCGACGGATCGAACCCGACTTTGACGACCAGCGGCTTGCCGGTTTCACGAGACCGTTCGAGCTTCTTGCCGAGCTCTTCCTCGCTGATCAGATCGGCGGCGCCTTGGCGCAGAATCTCCAGTTGCTCGTCTACGGGTGGGAACTTCGACACTGAAAGGCTCGCTCGGTTGGCATGGGAGTCGACCGGCCACGACAGCGGACGATCGAAGATCCCTCGGAGTATATCAAAGGGACCAAGGGACCAGAGGAGGCATGGGGTAATCACCTTGGCGGACAGGTTGCACACGACGTCGGAGGTCGGTCCGGGGTCAGAGCGAGCCTTGCAGCCGGAGGGAAGCTATTGGATGTAGCCGAGGGCGCGGAGTTGCTCGAGGACGGCGGGGTCCAGCACTCCTTCGCCGGCGGTCGGCAGCCCCAGGAGCTGGCGAATCTGCAGGCTCAGCGCCTCGTGGGCCGCGACGAGCCGGTATGCCTCGCTGACAAGCTCGGGGTACTCGCGCGCCAGGGAGAGCATTTCCTCGGGGTCTCGGTCGAGATCGAAGAGCTCGTCGGTCCCGCTCACCAGCCAATGGATGCTCTTCATCGGACCGAATACAACCGAGATGCGGTCCTCGAAATAGCGCAGGCCGGTGCTGACGACCGGCGTCATCGGGTCCGTGCCGTCAGCCTGCCAGGCCCAGGACAGGGAGGCGGCAGAAAAAGCGGCGTCGCCCACCTCCAGATCGAGGAGATCGAGGATCGTGGGCAGGATGCTCTCGGTCGAAACGCTCGGCTGCCGATGCCCTGAGGCCGTACCCCCCGGTAGCTTGACCATGAGGGGAACCTTGATGACCTCGTCGTAAAGACTGTGCCCGTGCTCGAATCCACCGTGCTCCCAGAATTCCTCCCCGTGATCACTCGAGAAGATGATGAGCGAGTCGTCGTAGAGGCCCGACGATTTCAGGTAGTCGAGGAAACGGCCGACGTTCTCGTCGACGTATCGAACCTCTCCCATGTAGAGCTCCTCGACCCACTCGCGCTCCGCCGCGTCGAGGTTGACTGCACCCGCACGCACTCCGGAGGTATCTCCGAAAGAGCTGCCGATCGAGGCCGGCCCTGATCTCGTCAGGTACCTGGCCGGAGGTGCATAGGGCGGATGGGGATCGAAATAGTGCAGCCAAAGGAAGGTGGGATCGTCAGCGTTGGCCTGGACCCATTCGATGGCCATGTCGGTAAGGTCCGCGGTGCTCGGGTAGGCCGTGCCCAGGTACCGGACAAGCCTCCCTCCGAAGGATCTGCCAAGCATCTTCGGATACATCCGATACCTCTCGAATCCCTGGTCGAAGTTGTAGCGAGCGTGCAGAAAGGGATTCTCACCGACAGCACCCGTTCTGTAGCCGGCCGCCTGCAGCAGCTCGGCGAGCGTCACCAACTCATCGGGGACGAGGGTCGGGCCTCGCATGATCTGGTGCACCACGGGCGACAGCCCTGTCAGCATCGAGACGACCGCGGGCTTCGTCCACGGCGCCGGGGAGCGACCATTGTCGAATACCACACTGTCGGCGGAGAGCTCATCGATATTCGGGGTGGATGAAGGCGCACCAGCGCGAGGACCGAGAGCGTCGGCCCGCAGGGTATCGACCGTCAGGAGAACCACGTGACGCGGGCGCTCCCCCGACAACGAATTGAAGGACGAGAGCTCGAGCGGCGCATTGGCGGACCACACGATGAAGCTGGCGGCGATGGCCAAGAGAGCCACACAGCCGGAGACAAACCACCGCATGCTCACCCTGATGCGCAGCGCCCAGCAGACGCCGAGCGCAACCGCCATCAGCACGGCGGTGGCGAACCACAGGAGAAAGCGCTCGGCCGTGCTCGAGTCGGCAGTGAACGCTGTCCACCAGGTGGCCAGAAAGACCAGAGCTCCCAGTAGCGGGGCGGCCATCAGGAAAGCGCTTCCTCCTTCTCCAGTTCCCGCTCCCCTTGCTGATCCGAAGCCGCTCACCAGATACCCCAAGCCGGCCGCCAAGACCACAGCGAGTATGAGGAAGCCGAAGCGAACGAGGTCCTGCTGCCAGCCGCCACGATCGGCCATCAAAGCAAAGGGGGTCAGGATGCTCAGGGTCACCACCACGAGCGACGTGGCGAGCTCCGAGTGGTCGGTGATCGCCGCGAGGCTGGTGGCCGCCGCAGGGCTGGTGGCCGACGCGGGGCTGGTGGCCGACGCGGGGCTGGTGGCCGCCTCGGGGCTGGTGGCCGTCTCGAGACTGGTGGCCGCTGAGGGGCGAGCACCGAGTTGGCTGAGCAGCCGGGAGCACCCGGCGAGTCCCACCCGGACGATGGCGTACAGCAGCAGGCAGAAGAGCACCGAGAGGCCGGCCACTTGGACGGCGACCGACGCGGCCTCCAGCTCCGGGGGCCGCTCCAGGTAGAGACTCACAGAGACGTTCAGGAAGCCGGCCAACAGCGAGACAGCTACGGG
>JAUWSP010000331.1 GCA_030610025.1 Acidobacteriota bacterium
CGACCGCCAGGCGCTCCGCGGGGCGATCATGCGCCGCCCTCCGTCGACTCCGGGATCTCCGCAAGAGGAACCACGCCACCCTCTCCATCGACGTCCGGACTCTCCTCTTCGGCTCCTACGGACTCTGTGAGCTCGGACTCGGACGTCTGGTCTTCGCCGCTCTCGTCAGCCGGAAGGTACAGCACTGAGAGGACGAAGCTACTCGCCTGGCCCTCGGTGAAGGATTCCCTCGTCAGGTCCGGATCGAAGAAGCTGGGGTGGGCAAACAGAGCATCCACCATTTCGAGAACGGACTCCGAGCTGCGGCTTGTTCCCTGTAGGTCCACCTTGACTATCTCGTGGGAAGACTCGGCCAAGCGGGTGCCTTGCTCCTTGGAGCCGGCCTCCACGATATTGGGTGAGATTCCTTTCATCTGAACCGCCGCAGGCACGACCTCGGCCAACCGATCGAACAGAGCGCTCCAAGAGAACACTCTCAGAGCGATTTGAGTGTTGAGAAACGACACCTGCTCATTCTGTTGCTCGAGATTCAGTTGCTCCAGCTCCGCAGTCAGGCGCTCGATGGCGTCCGTTTCCTGGATCAAGCGCGCGTCGGCCTCCCGCAGCAGCTCCTGCTGTTCGCCCTTGCCTTCGATGTGCCTGTAGTAAAGGGTGACATTCAACGCCAGCAGAGCCACGCCGAGGATCCACAACAAGGCCGAGGTGCGGACCACCGGCTGCTCATTGACGAAGGGCCTCGAGGCCAGATTCATCTCGGCGGGCCTCATGGAATCCTCTGTGCAGCGGCACCAAGTACCGGCGCCAACTCGTGCATCGGGGCCCCGGACAGACTGCCTGTGAGGGCCAGGTACTGTGCCTCCAGGGGCAGGATCGGGAATCCGAAGCTCTCTTCCAGCCACCCCGACCAGGGCGCCAACGTCTCATCGGGGCCAATCAGGAGGATACGCCCCACGGTGACAGGGCCCAACAGATCCTCGAGAAACACCCTGGTCAGATTGAGGTCCCGAGTCACCATTCCGGCGGGCAGCTCACCGATCGATTGATCGGCCAGAGGCCGGTGGCGATGCAGCACGAGCTCATCACGATAGGTGAACGACAGGCTGTAGCCATCTTCGTTCAGCAGGACGACGACTCCCAGCTCCACGTTCTGCAGATTGTGGGCGACAGCACTCAGCGTACCCAGGCTCTGATTTACCAGATTGCCTATCCGAATCCCTTGCTCGGCAAACAGCTCCTCGAGCTGACTCAGAGGCTGGTCGAGCCCGAAGCCAATCAGCACGCGCTTGATACCCGGCCGGTTCTGCAGCTGGGCCAGCTCGATCTCGCGAAGTCGTAGGTCCTCCACCTTGAATGGGATGATCTGCTGCAACATCCACCTCAAGACCTCCTCTCGCGCCTTGCCGACCTTGGGCAGCTTCTCGGTTTCGACCACCGCCAGGCGGAGCCAGGAATCGGGCAGCACCAGGGAGGCTTCGCTGACCTGGGTTCCCAGAGTCCCAAGCAACTCTACCAACGGTGCTCGAAGCCGCTCTGGTTCACGAAGGCTGCCACCAAGGGGACCCGGTATGAAGGCCTCTTCATCCAGGGCGAACTCCTCGTAGGCACTCATCTCCCAGCTCTGCTCGCCCTGATGAAAACAGCCATAGCGGAGCCGGCCGCTATCGACAGCGAAGACCCCTGGCGGCATCAGCACCGGCTCGAGGCCCAGCAGGCTCCTACTCCACGAAGGTAACTTTGTTGATCTCACGAAGCGTTGTCACTCCCTCGTAGACTCTCTCCAGAGCCGACTCTCTCAAGAAAGTCATCCCTTCTTCCCTGGCTGCCCGCTTGATCTCCGAAGCGGGTCGCCGTTCCAGGATCAACTCCCGGATGTGATCCGACAGATCCAGCAGCTCGGAGATGGCGGTACGTCCTAGAAAACCGGCTCCACTGCATTCGATGCAACCGGCACCCTCGTAGAAGATTCGATCGCTGACGATCGCCGGATCGAGGCCACTCTCCAAAAGCAGTTCCTCTGACGGCTGAGCCTCACGCCTGCAATGCCCACAGATGTTTCGCACCAGGCGCTGTGCCAAAACGCAATTGAGGGCCGAGACGAAATTGTAGAGATCGACGCTCATGTTGAGGAAGCGTCCCAGCACATCCACGACATTGTTGGCATGCACCGTGGTGAAGACCAGATGCCCTGTGAGGGCCGACTGGACGGCGATTTGCGCCGTCTCCTCGTCTCGGATCTCACCCACCATGATCTTGTCGGGATCGTGGCGCAGAATCGAGCGCAGACCTCGGGCGAAAGTCAGACCCTTCTTCTCGTTGACTGGGATCTGGGTGACGCCGCTAAGCTGGTACTCGACCGGATCCTCGATCGTGACGATCTTGTCCTCCGAAGATTGGATCTCCGAGACGCAAGCGTACAGAGTCGTGGTCTTTCCCGATCCCGTCGGCCCGGTCACCAGGACCATACCGTAGGGCTCGCGAATGAACTTCCGCATCTTGCGGATCGTCGCCCCGTCGAAGCCCAGCACATCGAGGCGCAGGCTCCGGAACTCCTTGCTCATGGACTCCTTGTCGAGGATGCGGATCACCGCGTCCTCACCGTGGACCGAAGGCATGATGGAAACGCGGAAGTCGATGTTTCGACCCTCGAAGCGCAGCTTGAAGCGACCGTCCTGCGGTACCCGCTTCTCGGCGATATCCAACTCGGCCATCACCTTGATACGACTGATGATCGTCTGATGATGCCGTCGGTCGATGGGCTCCATTGCCTGGTAGAGCACCCCGTCGATGCGGTACTTGATGATGACTTCGGATTCCCGCGTCTCGATATGGATGTCACTCGCTCGACGCTGGATGGCGTTGAAGATGGTCGAGTCGACCAGTTTGATGATGGGACTGCTGTCCGCCGTGATGCTGTCCAGGGACAGGACCTCGTCACCGTCCGCATCTTCCTGGACCAACTGGAGACGGAAGTCCTCGGAGGCCTCGTCGAGAACTCGTTGGGCGCCCTCGGACCGCTTCAGGATCTCTTCGATCGCCGAGCGACGGCCCAGCTTGGCCTCGATGGGTTTGCCCAGCAGCAGCTCCAGCTCGTCCAGCTTGGTGATGTCACCGGGATCGACCATCACGATGATCAGGCGACCTTCCCGCTGTGCCTCGGGGACGAAGTTGTACCGCAGCATGGTGTCAAAGGGTATGGACCGGAGAAGATCGTTATCGATGCGAAAATGATCCATGTCCACCAGCTCCAGCCCGTACTTCCGGGCCAGCTCGACCGCCTCACGCTCCTCCCTGCGAAGGCTCGTCTCCAGACCTTCAGCCGGCTCCACCAACGTTGCACCCTCTTCCGATCGCTCTGAGCTCACGACTCGACTCTCACCTTTCTCTTGCGACGCAACACCCGCAGGCGCAGCCGTATCATTGCACCTGTCCGAGCAGACTGAACAATGGCAGATAGACCGAGATCAGCAGCGTCGCCACGATGATCCCCATCAGAACCAGCATCACTGGCTCGAGCAGGCTCAGAATGCGCTGCAGACTCGTCTCCACTTCCTCATCCAAGAAGTCCGACACATCGGACAGCATGACATCCAGCGAGCCGGTGGCCTCGCCGACCTCGACCATGTCGACGACGATATCCGATCCGACTCCGGCCTCATCCAGGCTGATGGAAAGGGACCGGCCTTGCCGCACACTATCTGTTACCGGTTCCAGGCGCCGCCTGAAGGAGGGATTGCTCACCGCCCCGACCGCTACCTCGAGACTCGTGATGATCGGTATTCCACCGGCCAACAGTGTGGCCAACGATCGACAGAACTCGGAGAGTCCGAGACGGTGGAAAATGGGCCCGAGTAGCGGAATCCGCAGCTGCAGCCGCGAAATGAAACCACGGCCGGACTCTGAACGGCTCATCCGGGCAACAACCAGGACCAGCACGACAAGGAAGGCGAGCAGAAAGACGAAGTTGTTCTTGACAAAGATCGAGAGGCCCATGGTGATGCGTGTCAGCAGCGGCAGATCGACCCGCAAATTCGAGAAGAAGTCCGTGAATCTGGGCATCACCCAGATCATCATGACGCCAATGAGGGCAACAGAAAGTCCAACCAGCGCTGCCGGGTAGACCAGGGCGGAAACGATCCTCTTGCGAGTCTCTGTCACCAGTTGCTGGTATCGGATGAATCGCCGAATGACCTGTTCCATCTCGCCGCTACGCTCGCCTGCCCTGAGCGTCGCCGCGTACAGAGGCGGAAACA
>JAUWSP010000470.1 GCA_030610025.1 Acidobacteriota bacterium
AGGGACTTGATCTCCTCGACGACCCTCGTTTCGTCGGGATCTCGTCTCAGTCCGTCGATCCGACCCTGAACGGTGATCTGCCAACCGCGATGCGAAAAGGTCGCCGATACAGGGACTTCTCGCTGGTAGGCGGGGTCCGCCTCCAGGGCCGCCTCCTGATAGCGACTGTGAATCGCCTGCCCCAGCCAGAGCCGCTCGTGGCCTCCGCGGTTCGCGAACCCGAGGTGACGCGCCAGAGAGGCGTCCACCAGGTCGCCGACCGAGAGCTCGAGGATCAGATTCGAGGAGTCGAAGCGCGGTGGCATGGGCGCAGTATAAGCGCTCGGTCGCAGTTGCTATCGGCGGTGTCATGGGTTACGCTGATTCCGTTATGCCTATGAGCGACGGACCCGGAAAAACTGTCGTCGAATTCCCCAAGATCCCGAAGCTACCGAAGCTTCCGGCAGGGGGGATCCGAGTTGTCGTGATCGCAGTCATCGTCTTGATCGCCCTCTCCTCGAGCGTCTACACCGTGGAGCCGGAGGAGGTCGGAGTGGTTGTCCGACTCGGCAGGTTTATCGGCCTTTCCGACCCCGGTCTGCACTTCAAGATTCCACTTGGCGTCGACAAGGTGTTCAAGGTTGCCGTTCAACGCCAGCTCAAACAGGAGTTCGGCTTCCGGACCCTCGAGGCCGGCGTCAGGAGCCAGTTCACCACGGCGGGTCTGCTGAACGAGTCGGGCATGCTGACCGGTGATCTCAACGCGGTCGTGGTCGAATGGGTGGTGCAGTACAGGGTCGTCGATCCGTACAAGTACCTCTTCCGGGTGCGAGAGGTGGAGGAGACCTTCCGCGATCTCAACGAAGCGGTGATGCGCAAAGTCGTGGGTGACCGGACTGTCAACGAAGTGTTGACAGTCGGTCGCCAGGAGATCGAGGCTCTGGTGAAGCAGGATCTACAGGTTCTCGCCGACCAATACGAAACCGGCATCAGGGTAGAGCAGGTCGTGCTTCAGGACGTCAATCCTCCCGATCCGGTCAAACCCTCTTTCAACGAGGTGAACCAATCGGAGCAGGAGCGCGAGCGCCTGATCAACGAGGCGCAGTCGGAATACAACAAGGTGGTTCCGCGAGCCGAGGGCGAGGCCCGTCAGACGATTCAACAGGCTGAAGGGTATGCCCTGGATCGTGTGAACCGCTCCCAGGGCGACGCGTCACGCTTCAACTCGCTGTATTCCGAGTATCGCAAGGCTCCAGAGGTCACCCGGACTCGGATCTATCTGGAGACCATGAACAAGATACTGCCCAAGGCCGGGCGCAAGGTGATCCTGGACGATAAGCTCGAGGGGGTGCTGCCGCTGATGAATCTGGATGGTACGGCTCGACTGCAGGGAGGTGACCAGTGACACGCCTGGCCCCTGTCGTGATTCTGGTGCTGCTGCTGGTGGTGTTCGCCAACGCCGCTTTCGTCGTCAACGAGTGGGAGCAGGTGATCATCACCCAGTTCGGTCAACCGGTGCGGGATCCCATCGTGACTCCTGGTCTGAAGTTCAAGATTCCCTTCATCCAGAAGCTGCACCGCTTCGACAAGCGATTCCTGGAATGGGAAGGTGACGTCGCCGAGCTGCCCACCAGGGACAAGGTCTTCATCCTGGTCGATGGCTACGCTCGTTGGCGGATCAGCGATCCACTGTTGTTCTTCCAACGCCTGCGGAACGAGATGGGGGCCCAGTCCCGACTCGATGACATCCTGGACGGTGAGACCCGGAACGCCATCGCCAAGCACGCGCTGCTGCAGGTCATCCGTTCCACCAATCGGGTTCCGGAGGTGGACGAGTCTATGCCCGAGCTCACGGTCGGTCTGGAGGAAATCTCCGAGGGAAGGGAGGCCATCAGACAGCAGGTGCTCGTGGCCGGACAGGAGAGAACCGCAGACCTCGGCATCGAAGTGCTCGATGTCCAATTCAAGCGCATCAACTATGGCGAGCAGGTTCTGCAGGATGTCTATCGGCGGATGACCTCCGAGCGCAGCCGGATCGCCGAACGTTTCCGATCCGAGGGGCAGGGCGAGAGGGCCAAGATCCTGGGCGACATGGAGCGCGAGCTCAAGCGAATCCAATCCGAAGCCTACCGGGAAGCCGAGGGTATCCGTGGCCGAGCCGACGCCGAGGCGACGGATATCTATGCCCAGGCCTACGACCAGTCGGCCGATTCCCGCCGCTTCTACGAGTTCCTCAAGACCATGGAGACCTACGAGGCCACCTTCGATCCAGAGACGCTGTTGCTGCTGTCTACCGATGGCGATTTCTATCGATATCTCAAGGGAAGCGGACAGTAGTCTCACCTCTTGCCTGTCTGAGTCGTCCCTTTCATAGCGAAGTGGTTCCGCGGGAGATACCCTCCTGACTGCATGAGTCGGTTTGCAGACGGGAAAGAAGGAATGTATACAGAGCTACAGAGGTTTTCGAAGGCTCGATGGGCCTGCCGGGTGGCGGTCTCGACGCTGCTTCTCCAGGCGGCACTGACCCCGACCGCGCTTGGAGATCTTCGGGCTGGACTCAACGAGTCAGTCAGAGCCGCCAAGCAGGTGTCATCGGCCCTGAGCGTACATATCCTGGAGATTGCCTCGGGCGAGGAGATCTACTCCTACAACGCCGATCAGCTGCGAATCATCGCCTCGAACACCAAGCTTCTCACCACGGCGGCCGCCTTCGACACCTTGGGCCCGGCGTTCTTCTTCGAGACCAACGTCTTGTCACGTGGCGAGCGCAGTGATGGTGGGCTGCAGGGAGATGTGGCCGTCCTGGGTGGGGGAGATCCCAACATCTCGGGCCGTCACTACGGCGGCGACCCCCTGGTGGTCTTCCGACAATGGGCCCAGGAGTTCAAGCGACTCGGGGTTCACAGGATCGAAGGCGATCTGTTTCTGGTGACCGGCCTCTTCGAGCCCCCGTTGGTCCATCCGGACTGGCCTCGGGACCAGTTGCACCGGTGGTACGAGGCCCCGGTCGCAGCGCTGTCCTTCAGCGACAACTGTGTGCTCGTACGGGTATCGCCCGGTAGAGCGGTGGGCGAGCCGGCGCGGGTCGAGCAGATTCCGGACCTGGGTGTTCTCCGGGTGGAGAATACGGCCCGGACGGTCGACTCCTCGAGGCGGCACATGGTCGTGGTGGATCGGCGCGACGGCAGTGATCTGCTTTCGGTCTCGGGATCGATGTACCGGCACGCTGCTCCGGTCGAGAGCTGGGTCACGGTGCCGGACCCTGTCAGCTACTTCGGGGTGGCTCTCAAGGCGGCATTCGAAGAGGAGGGTGTCGA
>JAUWSP010000574.1 GCA_030610025.1 Acidobacteriota bacterium
CGGATTCGGCGAAGCGGCAAGATTGGCGGCTGACGACCTCGAGGCGCGAAGCTCTAGCATGTTGGGGCTGCGTGAGCGGTTCGAGAGCGGCCTGGGGCGCATTCCCGACGCGATAGTGCATGGCCGGTTTGCCGAGAGACTTCCCAACACCTCTCACATCGCTCTGCTTGGGGCCGACAGCGAGGCTCTCCTGATCCGTCTCGATCTTGCCGGATTCGCGGTGTC
Source organism: Acidobacteriota bacterium (assembly GCA_030610025.1). Classification (GTDB taxonomy): domain Bacteria; phylum Acidobacteriota; class Thermoanaerobaculia; order Multivoradales; family JAHEKO01; genus JAUVRX01. The sequence continues at coordinate 226 of JAUWSP010000574.1, forward strand.
CTCAGGGTCCGCCTGCTCTTCCGGCACCGTGGAGCCCAGCCGCACCCTACTGGCCATGGGTGTTCCAAAGGAAGAGGCTTCCTGCTCTTTGCGAATCAGCTTCGGTCCTGGGAATACGTTTCAGGAGGTCGACGCTTTCCTCGAGGTGCTGGCCCAGGAGGCGACGGAGCTTCGTAGGCTCTCGTCAGCGCCACGATCATGAAACCGACGATTGCAGTGGCCATGAGCGGAGGGCTCGACTCTTCCGTCACTGCCTGGCTCTTGTCCCAGGCTGGTCATCCAGTGATCGGCCTGTCGATGCTGCTGTGGGATCGGTCGCAGGACAACACCCATGGCAGATGTTGCGGTGCCCTGGACATGGGGGACGCGAAACGGGTGGCTCAGCAGTGCGGCATCCCCCACTACACCCTGCAGATGGAAGAGGAGTTTCGTCGCATGGTGGTCGACCCTTTTGTCCAGGACTATCTCGATGGCAGAACGCCGATACCCTGCACGCGATGCAATACCTGGATCAAGTTCGACCTGTTTCTCGACAAGGCCCGCCAGTTGGGCGCCGAGCGGATTGCCACCGGCCACTATGCGAGGATTCTCGAGGGCCCAGAGGGCTACGAGCTGCACGCGGCAGCCGAGCCGAGCAAGGACCAGAGCTACTATCTTTTCGAATTGACGCAGGACCAGCTCGCCTCGACGCTCTTTCCTCTCGGTGAGAAGACCAAGCCGGAGGTTCGGCGGATGGCACGGCAGGCCGGTCTGACGGTGGCGGAGAAGCCCGAGAGCATGGAGATCTGCTTCGTGGAAGGTAGCGTTCGAGAGTTCGTCGAATCTCGAGTCGATGCAGAGCCGGGGCGATTTCGAGCCGATTCGCTCCATCAACCCAGCCAGGTCGTCGATCGGGACGGCAAAGTAGTGGGCGTGGCTGAGCCCTACTATCGGTACACCGTGGGTCAGAGACGCGGGCTGGGGATTGCGGCCCCTGAGCCGCTGTACGTGCTCGGCTTGGAGCCCGAGAGCAATCAGGTGGTAGTGGGTCCGGAAACCGAGCTGCGAGAGCCCGGATTGGTAGGCCGTGACCCGCATTGGATCGGATCGAAGCCGGGCGAGCCTATAGAAGCTCTGGTGAAGATCCGCTCACGTCACCCGGGTGTCGCGTCGGTCATCCGACCGGTCGATGGCGACAGGGTTCAGGTCGAGTTCGCCGAGCCGCAAGTCGGTGTTTCACCCGGCCAGGCAGCCGTGTTCTACGACGGCAGTCGAGTGCTTGGCGGTTGCTGGATCGACGGCGCCGTGACGGAGGAATAGACTTTGGCAGCTCGTCACAGGATGCAGGCGCCGGGGTTGCCGTCATGAAAGTCCACATCATCTGTCAGCGGTGGAAGCAGGACCGCGTGCTGTCTCGGTTCACGCGCTACCTCGTCGATCGATGGGGTTGGACCGCGAACCGACGGCCAGATCGCCAGGCAGACTTGAACTACTGGCTCGCCTATCTTGAGTGGGAGAGGTTCAAGGAATTCGACCAGACCCCGACCGCGGCCTTCATGACCCATACCGAAGACCAGATCAACGACCCCGAAAAGTACAGCATGTACTATGACGTGGCCCAGCAGTCGGATTTGAGGGTGTGTATGAACGAGGCGAGCCGGCAGGAGCTCGAAGACCTGTACGGTTTGACTTTGCGATTCCCCCTGCCCCTGGACAAAGGGCATTTTCCTCTCAAGTCGGCGTCACCCGGAGGCACACCACTCGTGGGCTTCTCCGGCAAGGCCTACCGAAGCGGTCGCAAGGGTGCAGACCTGGCTGAGCGCCTGGTCGGGGACTTCGGTGGCCGATGCAGGTTTGCGGCTTCGGGGAAGAAATGGCCCTGTTCGACCCGGTGGTATGGCTGGCAGGAAATGCCGCAGTTCTTTCAGAGCCTGGATGTCTACGTCTCCACTGCGTTGGTCGAAGGTGGCCCAATGCCGACCCTGGAAGCCCTGGCCTCAGGGGTGCCGGTAGTCGTAGCGGCAGGAGTTGGATTGCACGACGAGCTGCCGGCAGTGAAGGGTATCTACAGGTACGAGAAGGGCAACTACGAAGAGCTTCGAAGAGCCCTCGATGCAGCGCTCGGCGAGTACCGGGAGATCGACCGAAGCCTCTTGCGTGAAGCGACGATTCCGCACAGCATCGACGGCTGGTGCGAGGCGACGAAAGCCGCGTTCGAGCAGCTCCTGACGCACAGGGGTTGAGGCAGCCGGACTCTATTCCGGCTGATCTTTGAAGGCTTGGGGGTTGAAGCGGCCGGACCTGTGCCGGCCGGTCCTTGGGGCCCCCAGAGGGCTATCCTCCCTTCCACTGCAAGAACCCCCGAGGAGGTCCCCACGCCGAATCCTGGATGCGTATCCGGGAGCATGGGATCGACCAAGGGGTCTCCTGAGTCTGCGGCCTCACCCGACCATGCCCCTCCGACTCAGGAGACC
>JAUWSP010000513.1 GCA_030610025.1 Acidobacteriota bacterium
GGCAGAGTAGGGCCCGCCGAAGACGGCCTCAGCCGCAGCCTGAAGGGTGTCGGAGAATTGCAGCTCGACCCGCAGGAAATGAGCCTGGGTAGGGTCGATTCGGGGGAGATCGAACTCCCTCGGATCCTCGACTTCCAGAAGTTGTCCGTCCAGCTCGACGCGAACTGATTCAGGCTCGAGTTGCTCTGTCACGCTTTCCCAGGCAACCTGAGCCTGCAACCCATGGCCGCCTTGTTGGGGGCTGACGAGAATCGAAACCTCCGTCTGCTGGGTGAAAGTGTTGATCCACTGCTCGGTCCGGTCGAGCTCGGTGCCTGAGCTACCGTAGGCCACGGCTTGTAGGACGTGGGGCGCCAGCTCTTCGCCAAGATCCACGCGTAGCAGCCACGGCGGCTGATTCAAGTGGCCTACGACCTGGTAGTCCAGAGAGATCTCGATTGCCGCTACATGCTCGTGGACCAGGAATTCGACCTGCTGGGTGCCGAAGACCAGTCCGAGAAACAGGGTGGCGAACTCGATCATGGTGAAGAGCCGAACCCCCTCGGGGGCTCTGGAATGTGGCGCACAGTCTCGGCGCCCGTCGTTTGATGGATATCTGCCCAAGAGTATACGCGCAAGATCTGTGCCGGCGACCCGGGTGGCTACTGGTCTCGGGCCAAAGGGCGTAGGATAGAAGATACGCGAAGGTCGGAGGGCCAGGAAATGTGGATGCTACAGACTCGATTTCGGTGGGTGTTGCAGCCGGCTTGCGTTGCAGCTTTTTTGGTGAGCTGTACGCCGGTTGCGGAAGAGAGTCAGGTAGAAGAAGAGGCTGGAGAGTTCTACGAACTGTCTGGCGACTACCTCGGGCAGGAACTGCCAGGCATGACACCCAGGCTCTTTGCTCCAGGAATCGTCTCGACAGGCATCTCGGAGCGAGACATGGCGATCACGCCAGATGGCGACGAGATCTACTTTTCCGGGGTGATTGGCGCCAATCACAGTTTCAGCGCCATCCTCGTGGTGAAACGGGTCGAGGGTCGGTGGTCGAAGCCTGAAGTGGCTCCTTTTTCTGGCCATTACATGGACCTCGAGCCCGCCATCTCACCGGACGGACAGCAGTTCTTTTTCCTCTCGAACCGTCCACTCCCCGGGTCCTCGGAACCGATCGGGGGCGAGGACATCTGGGTCATGGAGCGAACCTCAGAAGGCTGGAGTGAGCCTTCGAATCTGGGCCCGCCCGTGAACTCGGAAGCTGCCGAGTTCTTTCCCTCGGTGACCCGGGACGGAACTCTCTATTTCACGCGGCGTGGTGAGGGCCGCAGCGAGACGATCTTCCGATCGCGCTTCGTAGACGGTACATACTCGGAGCCGGAAGAGCTCGGCCCGGAAGTGAACTCCGGGAAGACCCAGTTCAATGCTTTCATCGCGCCCGATGAGAGCTACCTGGTGGTGTGTGTCTGGGGGCGTGACGATAGTCTCGGCGGGGTCGACTACTACGTGGTATTCCGTTCGCTCGATGACGTGTGGTCGGAGCCCATCAATCTGGGTGAGGCGGTCAATATGGCCGAGGGCTCGGAGTGGTCTCCATACGTGTCACCCGACGGCAAGTACTTCTTCTTCATGTCGTCACGTGCCACGATCCAGAAGGGGCACTCACCCCAACGGCTCGACTACGAGGACATGAAGCGGCTGCACGATCTGCCGATGAACGGCAACTCCGACATCTGGTGGGTGGATGCACGAGTGGTCACCGGTCTCAGGCCGCAGACCGTCGAAGCCGAGGCCGGACAGGGTGGGAGCCAGGTAGATTGACATCGGTCCACCGCCCTCAGTGGCTTCACTCGAAGCTCTGGACGGTGGGAAAACAGGCACGAGGTAGGGCCATTTCAGAGGTGAGTACGGCGTGATCGGTAGCACACTCTCCCATTACCGGATCCTCGAGCTGATCGGGAAGGGTGGCATGGGAGAGGTCTACCTGGCCGAGGACCTGGAACTGGGCAGACGGATCGCCCTGAAGGTGTTGCCGGCCGATCTGGTTTCACAGCCTGACAGGTTGGAGCGCTTCCGACGCGAGGCGAAGACCCTGGCGGCCCTCAACCACCCCAACATCGTCACCATCCACTCCGTCGAGTCCTCACAGAGCGATGCTGATGAGCCGCGGCGACCGGCCCCCGTGCCGACCCACTTCCTCACCATGGAGCTTGTGGAGGGCAAGACGCTCTCGGACTCGATTCGCCCTGGAGGACTCTCTGCCGAGCGGATCTTCGATCTCGGCATCCCACTGGCCGACGCCTTGGCGTCGGCCCATGCGAAGGGCATCGTCCACAGGGATCTGAAACCGGGCAATGTGATGGTCACTTCCGACGGCCGAATCAAGGTGCTCGATTTCGGTCTGGCGAAGCTGCGACCCGATTTCTCGATCGACGGCGGCACGCAGATGGCCACCGAAGGGATCACCGGGGAAGGACGAATCCTGGGAACCGTGCCCTACATGTCCCCAGAGCAGATCCAGGGCAGGTCGGTGGATCAGCGATCGGACATCTTCTCCCTGGGCGTGATGCTGTACGAAATGGCTACCGGGCACAGGCCGTTTCGGGGTGAGTCGTCGCCGGATCTGATCTCCTCCATCCTGCGGGACACCCCGCAGCGGGTAGATCGCGTGAAGGAGGAATTACCGCATCATCTGGCGCGGGTGATCGGCCGCTGCATGGAGAAGGAGCCCGAGCGGCGTTACCAGTCGGCCATCGACGTGCGCAACGAGCTTTCGGATCTCTCGCGGGAGCTCGAGGCGCAGTCGGTTCTGGAGGAGCATGCAGCGCCGACACCCGACACCGGTAAGCCATCGATGCGAGGCTGGTTGATGGGGATCGCAGCCGTCGTGGCACTCCTTCTCCTGGCCTCGGTGATGGCCTTCAAGCTGGTCAAGTCTCGCCGGCCAGGGGCGGCCGTGAGCGAGACCCCCGCAATTCGCTCCCTGGCCGTCCTGCCCTTCGACAACCTGATGAGAGACCCGGAGCAGGACTACTTCGTGGACGGGATGCACGACGCGCTGATCACCGACCTGGCCAAGATCTCGGATCTCAAGGTGA
>JAUWSP010000161.1 GCA_030610025.1 Acidobacteriota bacterium
CGATCTCTTGATCGTTGGACGCTCCCGCGGCCACCGCCTCTTCCGCCACGTCCAGCGGATTCTTGTTGAACTGTGGATAGAAGGGCAACCAGCCGTTGCGAACGGCTCGAGCCTGGACATCCATCGTGTGTCCCTTGGCCATCGTGTCGGCGTCCCGTTGCTTGGGAACCGTGTGGTAATCAGTGAAGTCTTTCTCGTAACGCCATTGGTCCGAGTGGACGTAATGCCAACTCGGCGCGTTCTGCACGCGCACCGCCGGATACCAGTCCTTGCCCAGAGCGATCGAACTCCACGACTCCATGGGAGCCAGCTTTTCCTGGCCGACGTAGTGAGCCAGCCCGCCGCCGTTGACGCCCACGCAACCACAGACCATCAGGGCATGGATCCCGGCACGATACATCAGATTGGCGTGGTACCAGTGATTGATGCCGGCACCGATGATGATCGTGCATTTGCCCTTGGTCAGCTCGGCAGTCGAAGCCCACTCGCGAGCGAATCGGATCACCATCTCGCGGCTCATGCCGGTGTACTTCTCGGACCATGCCGGAGTAAAGGGCTTATCGTCGTCGTAGCTCTCCGGGTAGTCCCCTTCGAGCCCCCTGGGCACGGCGTACTGGGCCATCAGGAGATCGAACACCGTCGTCACCGCGATTCTCGTACCGTCACCCGTCGTCAGGTACCGAACCGGCACGCCTCGCTCCAGGGACTGCCCTTCTCCGAAGTCGTCGAACCCCACCTGGAGAACCGCCTCGGAATTGTCGAGAAAGCTGAGCCGGGGCACGATCGGGCTGCCGTCCACGCCGTCCTCGAGCTTCAAGTTCCACTGACCCGGCTTGCCCCACCGGAAACCGCTGCTGCCCATCGGCATCTTCGGCCCGTCCTCGCCGTCGTCCCACATCAGGAACTTCCAGTCGCCGTTCTCGACATCCGAGTAGGTGTCCAGGCGATTGGCTCGGACCATCTGACCGGGCCGGATACCACCATCCTGCTCTACCAGCTCGACGAGATAGGGAGTGTCGGTGTTCTGCTTGATGTAGTCGTCGAAGTAGGGCACCTGGCGATCGTGGTGGGTCTCCTTGAGAAGCACATGGTTGACCGCCATCCACCAGGCCCCGTCCTGGCCGGCATTGATCGCCACCCACTCGTCGGCGTACTTGGACACCTGGCTGAAGTCGGGTGAGAAGACCCACATCTTCGAGCCGTTGTGGCGCGCTTCGGCCGCGAAGTGACAATCGGGCGTACGGGTCATGTTCAGGTTCGCCCCCATGACAGCCAGCAGCTTGGCGTGGTACCAGTCGGCCGACTCGGCCACGTCGGTCTGTTCGCCCCAGGTCTCTGGAGAGGCGTTGGGCAGGTCGCAGTACCAGTCATAGAAGGAGAGCGCTACCCCGCCCATCAGCTGCAGCATGCGAGCGCCACTCGCGTAGCTGATCATCGACATCGCCGGGATGGGAGAGAAGCCGGTGATCCGATCGGGACCGTGGGTCCGAATCGTGTCGACATTGGCGGCCGCCATGATTTCCAGCATGGTGTCCCAATCGGCGCGCCGAAAGCCCCCCTTGCCTCGGGCTCTCTGATACCTGGCCCGCTTGTCGGGATCCGAGACCAGGCTGTGCCAGGCCTCCACCGGATCCTCATGCTCCTCTCGCGCCTCCTTCCAGAGATCCATCAGACAGCCGCGGATGTACGGGTACTTGACCCTCAGGGGGCTGTAGAGGTACCACGAGTAGGAGATTCCCCTCTGGCATCCGCGTGGCTCGTAGGGCGGGATGCCGTCCTCGAGCAGGGGGTAGTCGAGACCCTGCATCTCCCAGGTGACTATGCCGTTCTTGACATAGATCTGCCAGGTGCAACCACCGGTGCAGTTCACACCATGGGTCGAACGCACCACTTTGTCGTGCTGCCAGCGGTTACGGTAGAAGTCTTCCCAGCTTCGAGCTAGCGGATCGACCTCGTCCTGAATCCACGGAATGCCTGTCTTGATCTTCATCGCTCACCTCGCACCAGCGGTCGGCGCACGGACCTGAGGCGCCCGCGCCACGCCCAGTCAGCAGCCACAAAGCCGAGCACGGCTCCGGCCAATCCCAGGATCAAGAAGGTCACCTGGGCAGTTGTCGAATCTGCAGTCCCTATCTGTGCCTCGTTTTCGAGGTAGGCCACGAGGGGAACAATCTCCTCGTTGGTAAGGCTCGCTTTGGCATAGACGGGCTGCATCGTCTGGGTAGCCGGTGCGAGGAGCCAGGAGGCGAGTGCCTTACGCCCCTGAAGCCGCTCATAGACCTTCGTCAGATCCGGTCCCAACCGTCCACCCCCGAGTCCTCCGAGGCCCTCCACGGTGTGACAAGACAGGCAGGCTGGGCCGCCATTGGCGAGTCGCAGGTCGCCACGGAAGATCTTCCGGCCACGGTCGATGTCCATCTCGGTGAAGGGCTCATCCCCGATGTCGAGACCGGCGAACTGCGATTCCTCGAGCACCGACTCGGCGAGGATCAGGTCGAGGATGGCCTCTGCCCGCTCTCGCGTCATGCCGACGACCACCGGCATGACCACACCACCGGCGTCGTCCTTGAGCTTCAGGGCGTAGGCGTCACCGCTCGCCAACACGCTGCTGGGGTTGACGATAAATCCCAGCAGCCATTCCCGGTCCTTACGCTCCTCCACCCCCTTGAGGTCGGGTCCAACGAGCTTTCCCCCGCCGATGGTGTGGCAACTCATGCAGCTCTGCCGAAACGTGTTGGCTGCTTCCTGAGCTCGACCTGCACTGGACAGGAGGAAGCAGGCAAACAGCGCCAGAATCGCAGCTCCGCATCGCGTTCGTTTCTCTCGGCAACTCATCCGTCATCCCCTATCATTCAAGTGAATCGCATGCAATTGTCCGATTGCGAACCCTCAGAATCGTCGGGCGGTTGTCCCTCCACTCAATCACTCTTGCCCACCAGGTCCGACAGTCTGGTGTCACGCAACATCGCCAGGTAGTCGTCTCGCACGACCTTCCAACGCTCATGCATCGCGCAGGGCTCCTCTTCACTGCACTCGGGAAGGCCCATGAAGCAGTGATCCCACCGGCTGACTTTGTCCACGGGATCTACGACGTCGAAAATCGAGATATCCTCGGCAGATCGAGCCAAGCGGAATCCTCCACCGGAGCCCTTGCGGGACTCGAGCAGGCCCTCTGCACTCAAAGAGGCGAGAAGTTTTCCGAGGTAGTTGGGGGGAGCGCTGATCTGTGCGGCCAAGGCTGTGGCGCCCATGTACTCGTCAGGTTCGAGGCCCACCAACCTGACCAGCGCGTTCACTCCGTGAAGGGCGGTTTTCGAGATCATGCTAATCGCATGCGATTATATTATTTCCGGGAAAAATGGCAAGATCGAGATTCAACTCACCTCGTGACCCACGAAGACCAAGGAGAAAGACGATGAGCTTTGAGATCCCCGACGACATCCGAAGCGAGCTTGAAACAGAGATCGGCAGCGACTCCAGCCCAGTCGGAATCGACGCCAAGAAGACCCATGTGCTGATCCTCTTCAAGCTTCAGCAGATCGAAGCACGCCTCGCCTCGATCGAGTCACGAATGGATGAAGAGGCGGGCTAGCTCTCAGCCGGGTGATATCCTCGAACTCTGAAGCGATGACTGACTCCGAGAAACGGAGCTCCATGGCGCGTCCTACATCCAAACTGGCACCGACGATCACTGACTCGATCCGTGATTCCCAGCTACTCTCTCTTGGTTGGTGAGGACGAATCGATGACGGAGGACCACTCGATGAAGAACGCGCTGCTGCAATCAGGTCTCGTTTGCGAGGACTCGACCGAGGAGGCCGCTGGACGTCTCTGGATCTCCGAGAGTCCCGACCAATTCGGCTTGCCCCTTTTCGTCAGTCCGAATGGCCTACCCCACGGCCGCATCGACCTGTTCGAGTGTCGTACGCCCTACGCCGCCAACGTTCGCGTCGCGTCGCGTTGGATCGAAGACCCCGACGATGAGGCACCTACCGTTCTGCAACAGATGCTGCTCGACTATGCTCGCCGGCTGAGCATGGACTCCGACTGAGCCCGACCTGCCAGGGTGCTGCAGCACGGGATCGAACTCACCGAATCACCTTCACAACACCGGCGAAACCGGCAATGCGTTAGCATTGTCGGGACGTAGCGCGGTGAATCTTCCTTTCGCTGCGAGCACGCAAAGGAGTTCGCTCATGTCCCGGCGAGGAATCAAGCACCATTCGAAAGTGGTGTGGCCAGGCTTCTCGAACACACCTGCCCCGCGCCACGTTGCCAAGATTGGGCGAAACGAGCCCTGTCCCTGTGGCAGCTCCAAGAAGTACAAGGACTGCCATCAGTCCGAAGGCAGTGCCTTCCTTCAAAAACTGGCGCGGCAGGAGGACAAGCGACTTCTCCATGACAGGCGACTGGCGCTCAAGGAAATGGGCGTGCCCTGGTACAAGCGGATTCTCATCCGCCTCTGATCCATTCACGAGGACACTCACTGGGAGGCAATCTTGCCGGTCGGATTCCAGGAAGTCATTCTGATCGTGGTGATCGGTATCTTCTTCGCTGCGATCATCGCCATTGGCAGCCGAATCAAGAGGGGTTGAGGTCGTAGCGAGGCTGTCCCGTCGATCTGGGATCTAGACCAGCCATGATCGCTTTCGCCACGCTGTTTCTCGGTCTGGTGCTCGGCCCAAAGCAGGTGGATATCCTGGTCGAAGGGGACCCAGCCGCAGTGATGCTCCAGCTGGATGGGGTTGAGATCGGCCGCAAATCGGAGCCCCCCTGGTCCTTTGATTGCGATCTGGGACCGAGGCTGGCGCCTCACAAGCTGGAGGCCCTCGTTTTGAACCAGGCCGACGAAATCCAGGCTCGGGCTGTCCAGTGGATCAACCTGCCGCGGTCGCGGGCGGAGGTCGCATTTCTGCTGGAGGGTGACGATCCGAAGCGCCCCGACAGCGCCCGGTTGGTCTGGAAGCACATCGAATTCGATCAGGCCGACTCGATCCGACTCCGATTCGATGGCAGAGATGTGTCCTACGACGGCCTCGGGACGATTCGACTGCCCGATTACGACCCTGAGAAGCTCCACATTCTGGAGGCTGAGCTCAGATTCCCAGACGGTGCACACTACGAAGCGGAGCTGAGCTTCGGAACCCGCCTTGGCTTCGGTGCGGAGATCGACCTGACCGGCCTGGTGCTCACCATGTCCGGCGACTCGCAGCCGTCGATTCAGGATCTGGAAGGCTGGTTCGAGAAAGACGGCCGACTTCTGGAGGTCGTGGGGGTCGAGCGATCGCCGGCCCGAATCGTGATGGTCATCGATGAGACAGCCAAGGAATCCCTGCGAGAGCTCGCAACCGTGACCGGAGGGGCGGCGAACGGCAGAACGGCACTTCGCAAGGGGGAGGAGGTCCTCTTTGTCTTTCCTCGCGCCAGGACGACAGGCGCCGGGGGCACAGGCTCGAAGTTGTTTACGCTCTCGCAGCCCTTCACCGCCGAGCGTGGCGACCTGGCGTGGCTGCTGACCCGTGTGAGTGTCCCCGACGAACCGGGAAGCAGGCGAGTGACCGACGCCCTCGCTGTTGCCGGGGTCGAAGCCGCGACCGGCGGTCGGCCGAGAGCCGTGATTCTCGTGCTCGGTCACGAGGCCACGGACACGAGCGCCTATCAAGTGGACGAGGTGCTGGACTTCTTGCGAGATCTTCGCGTGCCCCTATGGATCTGGTGGACCGGTCGGCCCTCCGCAGTCACCGTGTCGGAAGGCCGACGCCCCATCCGGGTCGACACTTCCTGGGGAAAGGCCACGGACATCTCCTCTTTCAGCCGCATCGAGCAAGCGGTCGTAGAACTGAGAAAGGGCCTCGACCGCCAGCACACCGTGTGGGTGGAGGGCAGTTACCTGCCGAATCGGATAGCACTCACTCCGGAAGCCACAAAGGCGGAGTTTGCAGGTCAGAACTGAGCTTCAGCCGGGAACCAACCCTAACGAGATCGGAGCTACCAGGTGATCGAACAAGAGCCGTTGACGGCCGAAGCGATCCGTCACGAGAGTCAAGAGGCCGAGGCTCGGATCGAGCACTACATCCGCGAGACTCCCCTGGAACCTTCCCCGTGGCTGAGCCAGGTCGGGGACTGCGAGGTGTACCTCAAGCTGGAGAACCTCCAGGTAACCGGCTCATTCAAACTGCGGGGTGCGGCCAATCGCCTTCTGACTCTGAGCCCAGAAGAAGCAGCAAGCGGTGTCGTGACGGCCTCGACCGGGAACCATGGCTCTGCGGTCGCCTACCTGCTCCGCACTCTCGGTTGGCCCGGCACGATCTACGTCCCGAAGACCATATCTGCCGCCAAGCTGGCGGCGCTCGAGCGACTCCAGGCCAACCTGGAGCTATATGGCGATGACGGCGTCGAGGCGGAGTTTCAGGCGCGACAAAGCGCCCAGCAGAGTGGGAGCTACTACGCATCCCCTTACAACGACCGGCTGATCATCGCC
>JAUWSP010000301.1 GCA_030610025.1 Acidobacteriota bacterium
AGATAGTCGGTAACGAAATAGGTTCCCGCACAATCCCGGGTGATCGCACCGAAGCTGGCTCCGGCATACATCTCGTAACAGTGCGGACCCGGAACCCGACTCACGCCTCGCTCCTCCAGGAGCTGATCGAGGGCTCCCGCAGTGCCACAGTCGCCGTAGACCACCGCAATCGTCCGGTATTGCCCTTCGAGGCGATCCAACATCGACTCGACGGATTCGACGATCCTCCGTGGCTGCGTATGATGCCTCGCCGGCACACCGTAGAAGTCGGCTGACCATTCGCGTGAAGCAGCCACCTCCTGCACTTCCTTCATGAGGGCACCACAGACCACGAGAGCAAGCGGCTTGGGCTCCTGACCCTTCTGGTCGTTCCGGCGCGCTGGCTGCACTTCGCTCAAGGACCTTCCTCCAGGGGGAAGCTCAGCTCGGTGAGATAACGATCGTTGAAGTCAGGCATGGCTGAGAGCTCGACGTATTCGACCCTCGACGGGATGCCTCGAGCTATCTGACGCTCCCGGAAGGACAGCAGCGCCATCTTGGCTCCTTCGAGTGCCGTGTTGCCCACCGACTGGATCTTCTCCAGCTCGACCGGCGGCACGAGCCCCAGAGCTCTAGCGCTGGCGGGGTCGATGGCGGAGCCGAACGAACCTGCCAGAGCTACTTCGTCGAGGTCCTCGATTCCTATTCCCGCGGTTTCGAGAAGAACGGCGATTCCAGTGCTGATCGCTCCCTTTGCCGCCTGTACTTCGCGAATGTCGACCTGAGTCAGCACGACGTTCTCGGCGAGCTGGAAAGCCCGTACTCCGTCGATCTCGACCAGCCTCGAAACGAGAGGGTGGTCCGGCACCTCCTCTATTCGTCGAAGTCGACCGCTCGGCTCGAGCAGACCGACCCTGCCCAACTCGGCGATGGCCTGAATGAGGCCCGAGCCACAGATCCCTTTCGGAGCTCCATCCCCCACGACGCTCAATTCCACCCGCTCCCCCAGCTTCACTCGGTAGATGGCCCCTTCAGAGGCCATCATGCCGTCGCGGATCCGACCGCCTTCGAAGGCGGGGCCAGCCGGAGCCGAGCTGGCCCAGACCCCATCGGAAGAGCCGAGGACGATCTCGGTGTTGGTGCCCACGTCGACGAAGAGGCGGCGCTTCTCGGAGCGCAGCAGGTCGATGGCGTGAAGCCCCCCAACGGTGTCGGCTCCCACATAGGCACCGATAAAGGGCAAGGTCTGGACCCGGGCTCCGGGATGGATGGCCAGCTTCAGCTCCGCTGCTTCGAAATCCTTCTCACGGCTGAAGGTCGTCACGAACGGTGCCACCGCTATCGGCTGGGCATCGATACCCAACATCAGATGCAGCATGGTGGGGTTGCCCACCACGATGGCCTGGTAGATCTGTCGCTCGTCGACCCCTGACTCGTCAGACAGGCCGATGATCAGCTGATTCAGGGTCTCGAGAGCCGCGATCTGCATCTCCTGGCGACGGGTGTCGCTGCCGGTCGTGTAGGCGATGCGAGAGATGACATCCGCCCCGAAAACCGCCTGGCGGTTCAAGAGCGATTTCTCGGCCAGGACTTCGCCTTTGGCCAGGTCGATGAGGCTGCCCACGACCGTCGTGGTCCCGAGATCGATCGCCAGACCGTAGCACCGGGAGGTGGTGTTCCCAGGCTCCACGTCGAGCAGGTGCTCATCACAGACCGTCAGGGTGACCTCGGATCCGGTGTCCCGCAGGAACTCGCTTGTTTCCTGCACTACGTCGGGTACGAGCTCGACCGATCCGAGACCCGAATCGGCGAGCGCCCTTCGGAGCTCTCGCTCCACAGCGTCCCATTGCTCGGAATCCCCGAGAACCAACTCGACCAGCAGCTTCCTGACGGCGGGCTCGACAGTGACTGCCCTACCCCTTCCAGCTATGGCCGACAACGGCATTCGCATGGGCTCCGGCACCCAGCACTCGAGGTCCTGCTCGACCTCGGCCCTGCAGGCGAGCCGCCACCCCTGGCTGAGCTCCACCGGAGTCAGCCATTCACGATCCACGGCATTGATGGGGAATTGGTGGTCACCGAGCCTGACCCGACATCGACCGCAGGTGCCCAGGCCGCCACAGGTTGAATCGATGGGTAGATCGACCCAGTGGGCGGCCACGAATACGGTGGTTCCCCGAGGCACCTCGGAAACCAGCCGCTCCGGCAGAAAGCAGACCTGGACGACTTCCGTCACCGGGTCACTTCCGGTGGGCCTTGATCCAGTTCATTCCGTACTCGTCACGAGCCAGCAGGAGGTCGCAAGCCATCAGCGTCATCGGGGTTTCGGGAACCAGGGGGTTGGAAATCGCCGAGGTGAGCCCGGCCGCCATCCCTAAAGCCAGAAACGAGTTGTTGATGACCTTGCGCCCGGGTAGGCCAAACGAGATGTTGGAGGCCCCGATGGTCATGTTGTTGCCGAGCTCCTCGCGAACCCGGCGAATCGTCTCCAGAGCGACAACCGCCGCTTGCGGCTCGGCACCCACGGTCATGGCCAGGGGATCGATGAGTACATCCTCCGGCGGAATTCCGTGGTCCGCGGCACGCTCGACGATCAGCTTGGCGATTCGGAAGCGCTCCTCCGGGTCCATCGAGGGGCCGGCCTCGTCGAACGCCAGGCCGATCACGGCCGCTCCCCGCTGCTTGATCAGCGGGAGGATCCTCTCGAGGCGTTCCTCCTCGCCGTTGACCGAGTTGACCAGCGGCTTGCCCTGACAAACCGGCAGGGCTGCGGCCAGCGCGGAGTCCATCGCCGAGTCGACGGACAGCGGCGCCTCGGTCAGCTCCTGCACGAGCTCTACGAGACCCACCAACATCTTGGCTTCGTCCGCCCCGGGTACGCCGGCATTGACGTCCAGCATCGCCGCTCCGGCCTCGATCTGGGAGACGGCATCCTTCTCCACCGTGGTGAAGTCTCCCGCCTCGAGCTGTGCAGCCAGGGCCTTTCGCCCGGTGGGGTTGATTCTCTCTCCGATGATGACGAAGGGCTTGTCAGGACCGATGACGACCTTTCTGCTCGCTGATTCGAGAACAGTATCCATTAGCTCCTCCTGCGGCCTGGGAGTTGAAGCATCCTGGGTTGAAGCATCGACTCACTCGATCCTCAGGGGATCAAGCCGCCACTTGTGTGAGCGCCAGAGCCACCCTGACGGCTTCGGGAGCGTTGGGCGCATAGCCATCTGCACCGATCCGATCCGCCCATTCCTGGGTCACCGGGGCTCCACCCACCATGACCTTGACGCCGGAGCGCAGGCCAGCCTCTTCGAGAGCCTTGATGACGTTCTCCTGCTCGGGCATCGTGGTGGTCAGCAGCGCGCTCAGGCCGATGATCTTGGGCTCGAGCTCCTTGACTGCCTCGATGATCTTCTCGGTCGGGACGTTCTTGCCCAGATCGTGGACTTCGAGACCGACGGTCTTCAACATGGCGCCGACGATGTTCTTCCCCAGATCGTGAAGGTCACCTTTGACCGTGGCGATCACTGCCTTGTCGCTGACCTTGCGGTCGCCCTTGGCCAGCAAAGCTGGCTCTACGATCGCGCTGCAGCGCTCGAAGATGCCGGCCGCCGCTACCACTTCCGGCAGGAAGGCCTCGCCGCAATTCCATCGGCGACCCAGCTCCAGAAGGGCCCCGGTCATCCCGGACTCCAGAATCTCCTCGGGCTCCATACCGGAGTCCAGTAGCTCCTGCGTTGCGCTGAGTGCGGTCTCTTCGTCGATGGTCAGAATGGCTTCCTGCAAACTCTTGAGCAGCTCACTCATCTTCTTTCCCTCCATCGTCTCGCTCGAATGCTTCAATGATTCGAAGGATCTCCTCCTCCACCCCATCGTCGAGGGGAGGGGGTTCATGAGTCGTCAAAAGACTTCGGACACGCTCGGTGGCGAGCTCGTAGGGGCCGGGCTTGCCGGCACTCTCCCAGTCTTCCCAGCTCAGCCGATCGAAGAGTCTGGGCATCCACTGCTGCCGCATATTTGCGAGCGTGTGCTGGTCGCTGAGGTAGTGACCACCCGGCCCCACCGATTCGATCACGTCGACGATGGAGTCGGACAGAGACATGGCGGAGGTGTCGGTCAAGGTATGCAAGAGGCTGAAGATCTCGGCATCCAGCACCATCTCCGCGAGGGAGTAGACCCGAGCGCCGAAGAGCAGCCCAGCGCCGCACATCAGATCGGCACCGGCCAGGAGGCTCGCGAATCCTGACAGGCCGTTCTCCAGACCGGCCTGCCAATCGGCAACCTTCTACGGCTCCTGCGCCACCGTCATGGACTTGCGGTCAGGAGCCGCGGCCTGTGGCGGTCCCGAAGATCTCTATCTTCAGATGGCATCGGCACAGTTGGCACGCCACTATGGGATACCCTCGATCATCGGGACCTTTGCCACCGGAACGAAGACTCCGAACTGGCAGGCCGGTCTGGAGAACGGCCTGTCAGGATTTGTGAGCCTCCTGGCCGGCGCCGATCTGATGTGCGGCGCAGGGCTGCTCTTCG
>JAUWSP010000381.1 GCA_030610025.1 Acidobacteriota bacterium
AGGACCATTCTCAAGCTGTCTCGAATCGCGCTCTCGTCGTCGACGATCAGCACGGTTGCCTGGGCTGTAGTCTCCTGATCGCTCATGATCTCGAGCCGAGTCTATCTCGGAATCTCTCGGCGGATTGGCTCCCCCGTCCAGAAGAAAAGGCCGGCCCCTCTCGGGACCGGCCTTGTTGCTCCTCATCCGTCAACGAGACTCAAGGAACCGCGGGAAACACGAACAGCGGCTGCAGTTCCTGACCTCTCCCGAATCTCCTCAGGTAGAAGCGCAGGCGTGTACCGGACTCTGCGTCGCGCACCAGGTCCTCGAACTCGGCCACGCTGCTGACAGCTCGTCCATTGACTTCGGTAATCACGTTGATCACCTGTCCGGAACGTACACCCTCGTCGTACAGAGGGCTACGCGGCGAGATTTCGGTAACCCATATCCCGGCCACATCCTCTGGGAGACCGTGCGTAGACCGCAGGCCAGGCGTGATGTCCTGATACCGCAGGCCAAGCCACTCGATTCCGGCATCCTCAGAGCTATCCTCATCTTCAGTCGCACCCGTTTCGGAGGGACGCTCGGCAAGTTGGATGGTTTTTTCCATCTGCTGGCCCTCGCGCTGGATCCCCAACACGACGGTTGCCTCCGGCCCCTGGTTCGAAACGTAGTCGATCAACTCGCGCGTATTCGCGACCTTTTTCCCATCGACCGTGAGAATGATGTCTCCAGCCTCCAGGCCCCCGCGGTCAGCGGGCAAATCCGGAATCACGTTACTCACCAGGGCTCCATCGGTCGATTCGAGCCCGAAGGCCTCGGCAGCGCGATCCGTCACGTCATTGACTCCGATCCCCAGGTAACCCCTGCGGACACGGCCTTCGTCACGAAGCTGAGGCAAAACCTGGCGAAGGATATTCACTGGCACGGCAAATCCAATGTTCTCGGATCCCCAGTTGATGGCAGTGTTGATTCCCACGACCACACCGGAAAGGCTGACGAGTGGCCCACCGGAGTTTCCGAAGTTGATGGCGGCATCCGTCTGGATGAAACTCTCGAAGGAGGTTGTCTCAGGACTGATGTTGATCCTGCGTCCCTTCGCACTGACCACTCCTACGGTCACGGTATCCGCCAGCTCGAGAGGACTACCGATAGCCATCACCCAATCGCCAGGGCGCAAGTCGTCACTGTCTCCCAGCGGTAGAAACGGCAGGTCTTCTCCAGCCTCGATCTTCAGCAGGGCCAGATCGGTGGCCGCATCGACACCCTTGATCTCCGCGTCATAGGCGGTATCGCCCATCCTGACTCGAACCTGCTCGGCTCCGCGGATGACGTGAACGTTGGTCACAACCAACCCGTCGGCACTGACCAGGAACCCGCTGCCACCGGAATCCGACCGAAACTCCTGATCTTCCGGCTGGCCCTGTTGTTCTCTACGACGCGGCCCGAAGAAGAACTGGAAGGGATCGGACATCCGTCCTCCACTGGTGCGCTCGAAGGACGAGGCTTCAATGGTCACAACTGCAGGCGAGACCTGCTCCGCAAGGTCGGCGAAGCTCGGCAGACCAACGCCGCCCTGGCCGGCACTCGATGCCTGTGCAGGGGCCGCCGGAGTCGGTTCGGGTGACGTTTGGCCCTTGGGGGTAAGTCCCATGCCACCAGCCAGGACCATGCCGAAGATCACCGCCCCGAAGACGATGACCAGTGTGACCAGATTCTGTTTCGTGAATAGGTTCATTTGAAGTTATGACTCCTTTCCTCACACAATCGTGCGAAGCATCGCGGGAAATGTCAAGCAAACCTCCTGCCAGGACGAACCGTTGGAGAGACTGCATCCTCAAAACGGACGCTCTCTGGGCGTGCCAAACTGGCAGAGAGGGCCAGCGCTACGGAGCCAATCTCTACACGGGTCCCGGCTCCGCAGAGGGCCAACCCTATCGAACACGTTTCTACCTTCGCTACAGTGCGGTTGCCTTGAAGAGTGTAGTGGGATCGACTATACTCTCGACGCTGGCTTTGTCAGGCGACGAAGTGAGTGGGTGGTTCACTCACTTTTTTTATTGCCTAAAAAGAGTCTTTAGAGAAAGTAGATGAATGCCTCGAACCCTCTCGACCCAGAGCTTCTGGACGAATTGGCGGACGTAGCCAAGACGTCCGGTTGCATGCTGCTGGACTGCGAATTCAAAGGTAGTGTCCTGCGGCTGATCATCGACCGGGAAGAGGGAGTTACAATCGAAGATTGCCAGGTGGTTTCGAGACAGGCATCGGCAATCTTGGATGTAGCCGACTTCGGCGGCAATCGATACCTCCTCGAGGTCAGCTCGCCTGGCCTGGATCGAAAGTTCTACAGCGACGACGACTACGACAGATACCTGGGGAGCAATGTCCGGATCACCTGGCGAGATCCAACGGCGAGCCACAAGACGACCACAGTGGGCACTCTGGAGACCTTCGATCAGACTCGGAATCAAGTCACCGTGAAAGACGCCTCCACAAGCGAGAGCCTCTCCATCTCCCTGAAGCATATTGACCTAGCTCGCCTCGAGCCTGAACTCTAGGAACAGATTCCAATGGCACAAGCACCGACAGCTGAAGTGAACCTCAGCGAAGTCCTCAAACAGGTGGCCCGTGAAAAGGACATCGAATACGAGCGCTGGATCTCCGCTCTCGAAGACGCCATGGCCTCGGCAGCCAAGAAACAGCATCGGATCAAAGCACCCGTGCGTTCGACCTTCGATCCGGAGACCGGCAAATTCGCAGCCTTCATTGTCAAGACCGTCGCCGAGGAAGTCGAGGACCCCCTGTCCGAGTGGACGGTCGAGGAGGCTCAAGATCATCAACCGGGCGCCGAAGTCGGAGATGAGATCCACATTCCCATCTCGACCGAGGGCCTCGGACGGATCGCAGCCCAGTCAGCCAAGCAGGTCCTCTATCAGCGCATTCGCGAGGCCGAGAGGGAAAAGATCTACAACGAGTTCATCGATCGAGTCGGTGAGGTAGTCAACGGCACCGTCAAACGGTTCGAGCGCGGCGACATCGTCGTCGATCTGGGGCGAACGGAAGCCGTTGTGCCGCGCGGCGAGCAGGCTCGCCATGAACGCTACAGCCAAGGCGAACGAATTCGTGCCGTGATCGTCGAGGTTCACCAGCAACCCAAGGGTCCACAAGTCGTGTTGTCTCGAACCGACCCGAGATTGCTGGTCAAGCTCTTCGAGATGGAAGTACCGGAAATCTACGACGGCACCGTGCAGATCAAGGCTGCTGTCCGGGCACCTGGAGAGCGGGCCAAAGTCGCCGTCATCAGTCGGGAGCGTGATGTGGATCCCGTTGGCGCCTGCGTCGGTATGAAGGGCTCTCGAGTACAGTCCATCATTCGAGAGCTGCGCGGCGAGAAGATCGACATCATCGAGCACAGTGATGATCTGGTGACTTTCGCCCAAAGCGCTCTGGCGCCCGCCCGAATCACCCGGGTCTCGGTTACCCATCATGGCGAAGAGCCTCATCTCGACGTGATCGTCGAAGACGAACAGCTCTCCCTGGCGATCGGAAAGCGGGGGCAGAACGTTCGACTGGCCGCGCAGCTCCTCGGCTCGCAGATCGAGATCAAGAGTGAAAGCGATGTCAAGGACGAGGTCGCCGGGGCACTCGCCAAGATGCTGCAGACTGCCATCGCCGAAGATATGCCCGAAGGTGCGACTCGCGAGTTCTCGATCAAGTCGGCACCTGGCGTCGGCCCCAAGACAGCCCAGAAGCTCGAAGAAGCTGGTTTCGGCGAGCTCGATGGCCTCTTGGCTGCCAGCCCGCAACAGCTCGAGGAGGTCGAAGGCCTCGGCCCCAAGACAGCCAAGGCCATTCTGGCGTGGGCCGCCGACCAGGCGAAATCCCTGCAGCAGGCGAAAACCGAGGACTCAGCAGCAACCGAGC
>JAUWSP010000570.1 GCA_030610025.1 Acidobacteriota bacterium
CTGGATCTGAAACCGGGATCCGAAGATCCGTCCAATGCACGGTGCTTCTCTCGACAAGCTCGGACCAGACCGTCTCAGGGGAGGGATCGAAGACGATGGGCGCCTCTCCGGGCAGAACACGCCAACCTCCTCGAGCCAGCTCGGCATCCAGCTGGCCCGCTCCCCAACCTGCAAACCCCAGGTAGAGTCGAAACTGCTTGTCGGAGTCTGTCTCGGAGGCCAGTTGCCTCAGCAATTTCCCGCTGCCACTGAAGTAGATGTCCGCGAAGACATGACGGGCGTCCCCGGGCGCCTCGTCGGCCTGCACGAGCAACGTGATCTGTCCCCGTTGAACCGGGCCGCCGATGAACACCTGGTGAGGGCTCTCCGCCAACCCCTCGACGTCAGGCAGCACATTGTCAGCCGGCATCTCGGTTGGCCAATTGATGATGAGACCAAGGGCTCCTGTCTCGTCGTATTCCAGCAACAGGATGACGGTCTCGGAGAAGTTGGGATCCCTCATTTCGGGACCTGCGATCAGGAACTTGCCTCTCGCCGGCTCTTCCACTGGCGGTCCCGACGAGGCCTGAACGCCCCCCCCGAGGAGACAAAGCAGCAGGACACCGGTATGGATTCTGATTCGCACGCTCGATCCCTCTCGCAGTTCTCTACCGATCATTCTCTCTCAAGCCCCTCGATTCGGCCAGCCCAAAAGCCAGGTGGTCTGCGGCTGACCCTCGGCAGCCCTGCCTGGCTACCTCTAGAATCACCGGCAGGGATTCGCGAATCGACCATTGTTAGGAGGACGCCGTGTCACGAAACCTTCGCAGACTCACCACCATGACCAGCCTTGCAGCCCTGCTCGGTGCGACCACGCTGTTCGGGCAGGGGGCCGCGCCTCAACCCGTGGCCGCCGAGGTGCCGGCCCAGTTGGCGCAACTCAACCAGACCCTGGCAGAGATCGCCGATCTGCTGGCTCGCAACCTCGAAGGCCAACGGCTGGGATTGGTGATGGCCCGTATCCAGATGAGCTCGGGGCGGTCAGCCAGAGCCGAGGAACAGCTGGCAACCGCCAGGACCAACCGCGCCGATCTTCAGAACCAGAAGGCCAAGACGGAGGGGCAGCTACAGATCTTCGCCGATCGAATGGATATGGGTCAGGTCGACATGACGGCCGAACAGATCGAGACCATGGCCGATGAGAGTGCGCTCCAGATCGATCTGCTCAAGAAGCGGATCAGGGCCATGGACCGGGAGATCATGGAGCTCGAGAATGCCCTGGCCCGCCACCAGCAGGACCTCGACGACTGGCAGGCCCTCATCGACCGTCACCTGAGTGAGTACTGAGCTGGCCTATTGTCGGGTCAGCTGCCGGTGTAAAGCTCGCTACTCTTGAAGGGCACCAGAGCCAGCAGAATGGCGTGTTGGTAGAGCTCGCGGCGGTCGATCACCTTGCCGGTCAGCAGTCCCAGGGCACCCTCTTTCTGCTTCGAGTTGCGCCGACCGAAAACGATGTCGTCGGCCTCTCCCAACTCCTTGCCGGCACGAACCAGATCACTCACAGGCGCCGGTAGGACGAAGGAGCCGGAACGACTTCGGGCACTGAACCCCGCCGAGCGCACCACCACCCACGCGAAAGCCAGCAGCTCACCGTTGCTCTCCTCGACCCCGCCTTCGATTCCAACCCAGAAGTCGGCGTCGGGTACCTGTTCCTCAGCTGCCAGGGCTCTGCGCTCCGCACCCCGCAAGGTCTCGGCATCGCTCATCGGCTGAGCCCCGACTCCCGAGATCACCGTCGCGCCGTCGACTTCGAATCGACTGGGAGCAAACATGCGACTGAAGGCGTTCAGGGTCGCCTGGATCTTGACGGGGTTACCAGAGGCTACGACCACCTTCTTCATCAATCAGCCTCCATCTCCACTCCCAGACCATCGGCAATACGGTTGACGAATGCGAAATAGGCCGTGATCGTACAGATGTCGTGAATCGCCCTGTCGTCGAAGCCTGCCGAGCGCAGCTGGTCCACATCACCCCGGTTGATGGTGGCCGGCGCCTCGGTGAGCTTGACGGCATAGTCCAGCATCGCTCTGTCTGCGCTGGTCAGTGAAACTTGCCGGTAGTCCGAACCGAGTGCCGACACCAGGTCCTGTTGTTCCTGATCCCCCATGCCCTGTACCAAAAGAAGTCGACGGAGCCCCGCCCCGTGATGCTGGATTCAGTAGTAGCAGTCGTTGGCAGCCGAGACCACCACGCCGATCATCTCTCGTTGCTCGCGGGTCAGGGGACCCCGGCTGTACATCAGCTCGCGATAGAGATCGAAATGCTGCCGTAGGGTCCGGCTGTGAACGCCATGGATGCGCAGGATGTTGTCGTGGTCCGGAACGCGATCGGCCTCCGGCACTTCGTCTTCTGGAACGTAGTCGATGAATGCCATCACTGTTACCTCCGCGGCGTCGAAGCCACGCTCTCAGGGGGTCAACCTGGTGCTGACTTCCCGGCTCGAGCCGTCGGGGTTCTGCCAGGTGAGGACTGCGTTGAAGTGGATCCCCGTGCCGGTGGTGATGATGGCCTGCACGGACCGCTGCTCGCCGGCAGCGAGCTCGGCGATTGGGAACTTCTTGTCCAACTCACTCTCCACGACCGGAGGGTTCTTGCCACCTTCGGACTCGATTCTCAACTCCACATTGCTGGCCGACGCGGGCCCCTCGTTCTCTACTGTGAAATGGCGGTCTCC
>JAUWSP010000435.1 GCA_030610025.1 Acidobacteriota bacterium
AACCGAGAGCGGCTCTGTATCGCTCTCCTTGGCTGGAACCATGGATCCATCGATGCGGAGCATGGGGCGGGTCTTGGCGGCCAGATGGAGATCCGAGGCGCCTTTCATCACAGCGAATTTCAGCAGCTTGTCTATTTCCGCCATCATTCTGGCTCCTAGAGGTTGGGGGTGTCCTCGGCCCCCACCACGCTGCTTCGCTCGACCGAGATTTTCACGATCGCGTGGTAGGGAATCAGGTGAATCTGCTTGTCATCGTCTTCGAGATAGAGCTCGTGGCCTGCTGCGCTCTGCTCGAATCGAACCAGTGTCCCTCGAACCGGCTGTCCTCGCAGGGTCTCGACGACCACCTGGACTCGCTCGCTCATGAGGTGCTCCAGATTGAGGCTGGCCAGCCCGGTCACCTGGAGATTCCAGGCCACGGTGTCGCGGTACTGATCCGAGAGGATCCGAACCCGCTCGCCCAGCACGCCGAGAAGCGCCCTGAACAGCTTGGTGCCCGTGGCGGGATGTGCCTCTACGAGGCGACCGAGGTCTTCGCCTTCGAATCTGAGGCCTGTCGTTGGCTCTGCCGCTCGCGCGGTCGCGGGTCGGTGTCCCGGGTCGATCAGCGCCAGCAGCCCGAAGGCGTTGCCCGGGCGCACGCTCATGAAGTGCTTCTCGACTCCGCCCGCCACGCCGTAGAGTTCGATCAGGCCATCTCGGACAACGATCATCGAGCTGCCTCGATCACCCACGGTATAGGCCTCTTGCCCGGCTTCCCAGGCGACCTCTTCCGCCAACTCGGCGACGAGGCCCAACTCGTCGGGGTCCAGATCCGAGAAGATTCGGACGGTGGACAGGAACTGCTGCTGGTCATCGGTCATTGGAAACCTCCTTCAATGCTGCGACTCTACATTGTCCCATGCCCAACACCTTGCGGACCTTGCGCCCTGGCGCTATGTTGAGAAGACCATGAGATCGACCATGATCCGACCCGCTCTGGCGGTCACCTCACTCTTCGCTCTCTTCACCATGCTGAGCCTTCCCGCCTGTCTGCCAGCCGACAAGATGGAAGGTATTCACCTCGACCGGATCCGGCTACCCGATGGCTTCGAGATCAGCCTGCTGACCGACCAGGTGCCAGGGGCCCGCGCCATGACGCAAAGTCCGAAGGGCATTTTGTATGTGGGCTCTCGGCGAAGCGGCAATGTCTACGCCGTTGTCGATACCGATGACGACAACGTTGCGGATCGGGTCACCACAATCGCCCAGGGGTTGAACGCCCCCAACGGTGTCGCCTGGCGGGATGGCTCCCTCTACGTGGCCGAGATTGGCCAAGTGCTGCGTTTCGACGGAATCGACGAGAGGTTGGAGAACCCCCCGGAGCCCGTGGTGGTGAGCACCGAATTTCCGAGCGACACCCATCACGGCTGGAAGTTCATTCGATTCGGCCCGGACGGCAAGCTCTACGTACCGGTGGGTGCGCCGTGTAACGTCTGCGAGAAGGAGGAGCCGATCTACGCCTCCATCACTCGCATGGATACCGATGGTGGGAACCATGAGATCTACGCTCAGGGCGTGCGCAATACGGTCGGATTCGACTGGCACCCGGAGACGGGTGAGCTCTGGTTCACCGACAACGGTCGCGACATGTTGGGCGATGACCTGCCACCCGACGAGTTGAATCGCGCGGCTTCACAGGGGCTTCACTTCGGCTTCCCCTACTGCCATGGTGGAGACATCCCCGATCCACAGTTCGGAGAGCAACGCGATTGCAGCGAGACCGTCCCACCGGCCGCCAAGCTCGGCCCCCACGTAGCTGCCCTCGGCATGCGCTTCTACACCGGACAGAGCTTTCCGGACGAGTATCGGAATCAGATCTTCATCGCAGAACATGGATCCTGGAACCGAAGCACACCCATTGGCTACCGCGTGACCCTGGCACGGCTCGACGGCAGCGAGGTGACTTCCTACGAAGTCTTCGCTGAGGGCTGGCTACAGGGCGATGATGCATGGGGACGACCGGTAGATCTCCTCGTCGCGCCAGATGGGTCCCTTCTGGTGTCGGATGACCGGGCTGGAGCTATCTACAGGATCGGGTATCGAGGCAGTGAGGCAGTGAGGCAGTGAGGCAGTGAGGCAGTGAAAATTGTACTAGAGGGTCATACACGCCCCTGGCGGCCGTCCCGAGACGAACCATGCCTACTCGTGGTCGAGGAAGCGTAGGGGCTAGGGGACTTGGAGACTCGAGGGGTCAGGGACTTGGTAGCGTGAGGGCAGGTCCTGGGGTTGCGGGGTGTGAAAAGATCCGACTCATGAGGCCAGAGGCTGAAGTTGCAGCACCGACTGAGTCGGGTGGCGAGTCCTGGAGGGGTAGGGTCCTCGCCGCAATCCTGGTCTTCACCGCAGTGGCGGCGGCTTTCAAGATCCGCGCCTACGACGTCTTCTGGCACCTGACAGCCGGGCATTGGATTCTCCAGAATCGGACCCTTCCCGACCCCGATCCGTTTCGCTTCACCTCTCCGGGCGCCCCGTGGGTCGACCACGAGTGGCTGTTTCAGGTCGGCCTGGCGATCGTCGAGAAGGCCGGAGGGCTCACCGGTCTGTGGGTGCTCCGCATTGCCCTGGCACTTTTCCTGGCTCTGGTTCTGTGGCTCGCTGCGAAACGGGCTGGGGCTCCCGCTGTCGGCACCGGGATCGCCCTCTTCATTACCCTGCTCGGAGCGCGTCCTCGCTTCTTTCTGCGGCCCGAGTTCCCGACGCTCGTAGCGCTCGCCCTACTACTGGCACTGCTCTCTGAGTTTCGGCGCAGTAGACAGCGGTGGCCGGTCGCGCTGGTGCTGATACTGACCCTGTTCTGGGCCAACTCCCATCCGGGCTCCCTGATGGCACCGATCCTGTGTGGAGCGTTTCTGCTGGGGACGCGACTGCCCGGCGGTTGGGGTACTCCGAGAAGGGGCCCTGATCCCGTTCCGTGGACCTGGGTGTTCGGTCTGCCTACCGCCATGGTGCTCGTGATGCTGCTCAACCCGGCCGGTTGGAGACTCTTCATGGTACCCATGGAGATCTCCGGCGCCTTGGAGAGCGTCCCGGGAGTCAATCCAGAGTGGCTGCCTGTCTGGAAGGCTCCTCAACCGTTTCTCTTCCTGGGCTTGGCGGTGCTCGCGCTCCTGATCGTGCAGACGTATCGATGCGCGCACCGCCTCGATCCGGCCACCGGGCTGGTAACCCTGGCGCTCATGGCCCTGACCACTACATCCATGCGCCATCAGGCGCCGCTCTTCGTCGGCGGCTTCTTCCTGGTTTCCGAGTGCTTGGCCGAGCTGGCCACCTGTGGCTGGAGGGCTCCAATACGCTCCTCGAGAGCCAGGCACCTGCCGGTGCTCGCCTGCTTTCTGGGTATTGCATGGTGCTTGTGGCCACCGACGAGCGGTCCCCTGGCTCCCCGTCAGGGCCGGTACACCTTTGGATCAGGGCTGGAGCCCGGGCGATTTCCGGACAAGGCAGTCGATTTCCTCGA
>JAUWSP010000051.1 GCA_030610025.1 Acidobacteriota bacterium
CTCTATCTGATCGACACCCTGCGGGCAGATCATCTCGGTCTGTACGGGTACCCGAGACCGGTTTCGCCCCAAATCGACGCCTTCGCGACCGAGGCGACGGTTTTCGACGATGCCGTAGCGCAGTCCTCGTGGACGCGAGCCTCCATGGCTTCGATCTTCACCAGCTTGTGGCCTCTACAGCATGCCACCAACCGACGTGGAGATGTCCTGGCACCCGAGGCGGTGACCCTGGCCGAACTCTTGAGTGAGGCTGGCTATCAGACGGTCGCCTTCGCCAAGAATCAGAACATCTTTCCCACCTTCGGTTTCTCGCAGGGCTTCGAGAATTTCAACGCCATGTGGGCGAAGGGCAAGTCCCAGAAAATCAACCTGAAGGTGGAGAAGTGGCTGAAGACCCATGATGGCGACCGACCGTTTTTTCTCTACCTTCACACCGTCGATCCGCATGTCCCGTACCTGCCTCCTGAAGGGTTCAAGTACGAGTTTGCCAAGAGGTCCAATGACGACCTCACCTTGAAACGGCCCCCGGGCCCCAAGATCTGGGATGAGCTGGAGTCAGATCAGCAAGAGCGCATCCTGGCTCATTTGCTGGACCTCTATGACGGCGAGATCGCCTACAACGATTCCACCTTCGGCCGGCTCCTCGAGATACTGCGAGAGGGTTCCGTGTACGAGGAGACTGTGATCATCCTGTTGTCGGATCACGGTGAGGAGTTTCAGGATCACGGCAACTGGCAGCATGGGAGGAACCTTTTCGTCGAGAATCTCCATGTACCGCTGCTCATCCGATTTCCCGACATGGGGCATGGGGTGCGGGTAAAGCAGCGAGTCCAGCACATCGATCTGATGCCCACGCTGCTCGACTACCTCGGCTTGGGAGCGCCAGAGTTCCTCGAGGGAACCTCGTTTCTGAACTGGGTGTCGGATCCGGATGAGCCCGTGGACGAGGTCCCCGGGCCGGTCTATTCGTTCCTGCACCTCGATGGACTGCCCAATGTGAGTGTCATCGAGGGGGATTGGAAGCTGGTTCAGAACCTGTCGAAGGGCGAGATCGCCTGGACGAACCTCTTCAACCGAGTTGATGACCCTGGGGAGACTCGGAGCAGGGTATTGGAGAGACCGATCCTGGCTTCCTATCTGGCCGCCCTGATCGCCAGAAGGCGCGGGGAGGAGAGTCGGCTGACGACAAGCGAGGCGGTTCTGGACGAGCGAATGGAAGAGGCCCTGAAGGCCCTCGGTTACATCAACTGAGCTAGACTCCCTGTTACGTGATGCCTGGCAAGACGCGATTGGCTCTGGCCTGTCTGGCCCTGTTCCTGGTGCTCTTCACCCTGGCCGTGGGGAAGCCGGGGCTGCCCATGACCTTCAAGGCCGATGAGCCCGCCTACTATTTGATGGCCCAGAGCCTGGCTCATGACCAGGATCTACAGTGCGATCTGGAGGATCTGGGGCGGCTGTTCGACGAGTACCCCTACCTGGCCACCTTCAACCTGATCTTGATGACCGACGACGGGTGGCAGACCACCTTCTTCGGCAAGCCCTACATCTACTCCCTGGTGGCCGCTCCCCTGGTCGGGATTTTCGGCGCCAACGGCATGGTGGCGCTGAACATGCTCCTGCTGATGGCGATGATCTGGATGGGTACGACCTACTTGAGCCGAGTCAACTCGGCGCCCCTGGCGGCGCTCTTTTCTGTCGGTTTCTTCCTGTTGAGCACGGCCTTCGCGTATGTCTTCTGGCTACACCCCGAGATTTTCAACATGGCGGGTGTCATGGGCTGCCTCTATTTCGCTCTGCATCCGGTAGACCCGCCGGAATTCGTGGGAGGTCGCTTTCCGGTTTTGCGTCGAACCTTGGCGAGGCCTGGATTCCGTGCCGCCCTGTCGGCCGCCCTGATGGCCCTGGCGGCGTACAACAAGCCCATGCTGGCTGCAGTCGCTTTAGGGCCGTTGGTGTCTTGGGCTCTCAGTCGGCAATGGCGCAGCATCGTGATCTTTGTGGCCACCGGCCTGGTGATTGTGGCGCTGGTGAGCGGCCTCTCGGTTGTCCTGACCGGCCATCCCAGTGCGTACCTCGGCGTCGAGCGAATGGGAGTTCCTGTGTTCGATCCCTCGCAGATGCCGGTGCAACCGGTGCATCGTCCGCCTGCGGCAGAGGGGCAAAGCACCAATTCCTGGTACTGGCTCCTGCGTATCCCGGACATCAATACGTCAGAGCTACGTCTCAACCTGGGCTATTTTCTATGGGGTCGCCATACCGGGTTGTTGCCCTATCTGCCGTTCGCCGCGCTGAGTTTGCTGCTGTTCCTGCTCCATCGAGGCAAGACGTTGGTGAGGTGGTCGATTCTGCTCTCCCTGGTGGCGGTGGCTGCCTTCTTTCTCATCTGGATTCCGTTCAATTGGCATGGCGGCGGTGGCTTCGTAGGGAACCGGTACTTCGTCAATGTCTACCCGGCGTTTCTGTTTCTGGTGACCGCCATCAGTCCAACCTGGCTGATGGGCGTGACCTACGCTGTCGGTGGTCTCCTCCTGGGCCCCATACTCTTCACTCCACTCGGTGCCCCGGTTCCGGAGCCGACCCTACAGGCGCACGTTCGAAATCCCCCGCTGCGGCGATTTCCGTTGGAGTTGACCTTTCGTAGGAAGCTGCCCGGCTATACCGGCACGGTGGTCTCGGGTCTCTGGATCCAGGGCCGCCGGGATGTCTTCAAGGCGAAGGAGGACGGTCTTTGGATCCATGGCGCCACGCCTGTCGAGCTGTGGGTCTACAGTTCCGAGAAGCTCGAAGGCGGATTCACGCTATGGGTCAAGAGCCTGGCTCGTGACAACGAGGTCACTCTGAAGTTCGCCGGCACGACCCAGACGGTGGTGTTCACTGCCGAGCCGCCAACGGAGTCGAATCAACGAGTCCGATTCGAGCCAGAGCGACCAGACAGGGTTCTGCACGACGATCTGGAGGGGACCATCTATGCCTACCGCCTCCTGGTCGAGACGCGGACCGGCTTCGTACCCAATGCCGCGAAGAACGCAGAGACGAAGTTCCCCGTCAACGATTTCTACCTCGGCACGGAGTTGCAGATCCTGGGTACGGATCAGAATCTGGCACGAGACCTCTATCGACTCGAGTGGGGTGAGTCACTCGTTCCGGCCACGGCGGTCGCGGGCCAGGAGTTCGAGATCTTGACTCGACTGAAGAACTCCAGCGGTGAACGTTGGCCGTCGGCGGGTCCGACCCGGGTCAATCTCTCCTACCACTGGCTGGGACCGGATGGAGAAACGGTCTTCTGGGAAGGTCAGCGAACGCCGCTGGGTTCCGATCTGGATAGCGGCGGGGAGCTGGAGATCCTGCAGGCAATCACAGCTCCAGAGGCCCCCGGAATGTACTACCTGGAGTTGGATCTGGTGAGGGAGAGAGTGGCCTGGTTCTCCGAGCGGAACGACAGCAATACCCTGCGATCGCCACTCGAGATCCTGCCGGCTCCTGCTACTGAAGATAGCCCAGAGCCTTGAGTTGGCGCCGGGTTTCATCGTCCATCTCACGTTCAGGCGACGTCGCGCCCTCGTCGACGAGGGCTGAGAATGACTCCGCCGACCAGATCTGATCCAGCGAGCGCTGGAGGCGCTCCGCCGCCTCCGGGAACTGCTCCATGACATCGACGGTTTCGCCGGGATCGTTCTCGAGGTCGTAGAGTGTCAGGAAGACCCCTTTGCCGCCCACCCATCGCTGCTCGTCTCCGGCGATGACGTTCATGAGCTTGAAACGCCGGTCCTGGACGATCTGTTGCCACTTCCTCTCGGTGGCGTAACCGGCCTGGGAAAAAGCTGGCCGCACCCCCTCGGCAGAGGCGCTCTCGAGGCGTGCAGACAGAGACCGGCCCTGCATCCACCGGTCATCCTCCAGCTCGACTCCGGCGAAGTCCAGAATCGTGGGTGACAGGTGGATGAGCTCCACCGGATCCGGGTCCACGTGAGGCTCGAGAGCTCCGGGATAGTGAAAAACGAGGGGAACCCGAAGACCGGGCTGGAATCCGAAGCGACCGTGGTCGAAGTAGTAGGAATGCTCACCCAGGGACTCGCCGTGGTCGGAGGTGAGAATCGTGAGTGTGTTCTCCAGCAGGCCCCGGTCGCCCATGAAGTCCAGCAAATGGCCGACTTGAGCGTCGGCGTAGGCGATCTCGGCGTCGTAGCGCGCCTTGTAGTAGGCGAGATCGGTTCGCCCGTTCAAGACCTGGTCGGTGCCGATGCCGGCCATCTGGCGAATCGGTACATCCTTGATCTCGAGCTGTTCGTCGGGCTCGAAATAGGCGTCTCCTTCGAATCGGTCGGTCAGTGGTTCAGGAGCCGCATATGGGAAGTGGGGATCCAGATAGTGCACCCAGAGAAAGTACGGCCGACTCGGGTCGTGGTCGCCGATCACCGCCTGTGCCAGTTGGGTGACCGCAGCGGCACCGGCGGGGTCTGTGCCCTCTACGGGAGGTGAGAGCTTCCAGCTTTCGATGTAGGTGTCGAAACCCTGGTCGAAATTGAATTCGCTGGCCACGGCCCCATTCGAGACTACGGCGTGTGTGGCAAAGCCCTGATCCCGGAGCACCTCCGCCAGCATCCTGAGCTCCTGGGGCAGCCGGACTCCGACCCGGCGCACGATGCCGTTGTCCTTCGGATAGGTGGCGGTGAAGATGGAGGCGAAGGATGGGGCTGTCTTGGGCCATTGGACGATGGCATTCTCGAAGCGCACACCCTTGGCGGCGAGACCGTCGATGATCGGAGAGGTAGCTCGCTCGTAGCCGTAGCTCGACAGGTGGTCGGCCCGCAGCGTGTCGATGGTGATCAGGAGGATGTTGCTTCGGGTGGGTACGGTCGACTCTCCACAGCCGAGGTTCAGCGAGGTACTGGCAATCAGCAGTGCTGTGAGGACCAGTCCCCAGCGGCGGGGACGGGCATGCGGGTCACGGCGGGTCACGGCGGTCTGCTGGTGTCCAGGTTCCTGTGGAGTCGCTCGTAGTCGAGAGCGCGGCGAGAGGCTCGAGCTTCTCATCTGGCAGCGAGAGCAAGGCCGGCCGCGAATTATATCCGGTTTATCGAGTCCTGGCGGAGCCTGCCGAGAGTGCTTTGTTAGAATCCTGGCGAGACCATGGGGAGACCGTCTGGTCGTGCTTCCTCCCCGTGCGTCCCGCCCAGAACGGCGCCAGAGCCAGTGACTATCCCCATTCAAGGCAGTGAGGCGGCGGACCCCGCAGCCGTCGAGAGGCACGAGGTCTATCTGGCCCTTCCCTTCATCCTCTTGTCTGGGCTGATCCTCCTCGGTGCCCTGACGTTCGACCGTCTGGAGTGGCCTGCCTTTGTTGGCGACGAGGCCACCTATCTCATGGCCGGAGAGAGCCTGGCCTGGGATCTGGATCTGGAGTTCGAGGAGGAGGATTACCAGCGATTCATGGATCACTGGGGCAGGCAGCCCGAAGGCCTCATCCTGCTCAGCGGCGACGAGGGCCGGCACATCGCCTTCGGCAAGCCGTTCTTCTACCCTCTGGCCATCGCTCCCTTTCAGAGGCTGTCACCTATCAAGGGTCCCTTTGTGGCCAATGCCCTGATCCTGGTTCTGGCCGGTGTCCTGTCGGCTCTGAGCCTCAGGGCTCGTATCGGCAGGGTCGCCTGGCTCTGGGTAGCGGCAGCACTGTTTGCCTCGGTCAGCTTTGCGTACGTGTTTTGGGCTCACGCTGACCTGTTTCTGATGGCCTTGTCGGCGATGGCCTTGAGCCTGGCTTTCGGTACTCGGCAGACTGCCGAAGGCGAAGGATCGATGCTGCGCTGGGTGGTGGTCGGTGGTCTGATGGCGATCGTGGTGTTCAGCCGGCCGCTCTACCTGCCGCTTCTGCTCCCGCTGGCAATGGCGGTGCCGCGGACCCAGCGCCGGCGTGGACTCGGCGGCTTGCTCCTGGGGGTTGTCTCGGTGCTGCTCCTGGCGACGACCCTCCACTGGATCAGTGGCCGCAGTTTGACGAGCTATAGTGCCCAGCGTCGGGGCTTCTACTCGACGACTGGCTACCCCGGAATTGATTTTGCCCCTGAGGAGTGGGTCGAAAAGGTCGAGGAGCTGGGTGACGCGGCGTGGGTAGAGGGCCAGCGACTCTCCCAGCTGCCGCAAACCGACGCCTCGTTATGGGCGTGGAACAGTCTCTACTTCCTGATCGGGCGCCATGTCGGAGTGCTCCCATATTTCCTACCGCTGCTGCTGGGAGCCCTGGGTCGCAGACGCGAGCCGGCGCAATGGGCGCTGCTGCTGGCCGTGGTGCTCTGTATAGCGGCTTTCTTCCTCTATCGACCCTTCAACTTCTACGGCGGTGGAGGCGCGATCGCCAACCGGTATTTTCTGCCGCTGTATCCTGCCTTCTGGTTTGCGGGGTCCCGGACTGCGAGGATCGGTCCTGCTCTGGCTGTGTCGGCTGTTGCCGCCGTTTTTCTGTGGCCCCTGTGGAGCCAGCCGAGGGCCTTCCCTCTCAAGGAAGACAGCACCTACCGCTATGTCTCTACCGCTGCCACGTGGGGACTACCCTACGAGACCACCCAGAGTCATCTCAAGCCGTCCGGTCGGTCGGATGTCGTCCACAATCAGTTGTGGCTGAAATCGCTCGCTCCGAGTCTTCGCCCGAGTCGTGATGGAAGTGTCCTGCTGCTCCAGCACGACAGCCGAGGGCAGGTTCTGGTCGGTAGCCCCACACCTCTGGCTCGTCTACAGCTCGAAACCTGGGGGCCGGGCTCGGAGGAGTTGGAAGTCACGGGTGGAGCGACGGTTGTCGACGCAGAGATTCTCGGTGAGGTTCGAGTCCTGGACCTCGAGTTGGGCCGCCGGAGGGCAAGGCACCCCATGTGGTGGACCTGGGATCCCTACTACCTGTACCTGTTGAATCTGCGGGTGGGAGCGATCGGCGAGGGAGCCGTGTCCTTCTCGCTGTCGCCGCCAGGAGTGGAGAAGCCCGGGCGCAATGGCCGTTGAATCTACAGATAGAGTGCCGCGTTCAGTCGCCTGGCCGGGTCGTGCGGCGGCGGCGGCAGGCCTCGCTCTCGTGGCCGTGTGGTTGTGGGATGTGTCGGGAGGCAGTCCGCCACTGTGGCTGGCACGTGCTGTTGTCGTTGCGGCCTCGGTGCTGGCGGCGGTCTATCTGACAGGTCTGGCTGCGAGGCTATGGAGGCGCGAGCAGGGCCAGCCGGTCCTGACTGCAGGCCGCCTTCTGCTTCTTCTGGTACTGCTCTCCCTGGCGGTGCGCCTGATCGGGATCGACTTCGAGATCTCGGGCCGCTACTACCGGGACGAGGGCATCTACTACGAAGCTGCTCAACGCATCAATGAGGGCAAACTCCTACCCGAGTCCTTCATCTACGGCCATCTGCCCTACTACCTGCAAGCCATCCTTCTCTGGATCCAGTCGCTCTTCCCGCAAGCGATCAGCCGCTTCCTGCAGCACCTCTACGAAGTCGGCGATGAGATCGACGTCAGCTGGCTACTGCTCAGGGGACTGAGTGCCGTATTCGGGGCCCTGACGACGATCCCGGTGTTCATCGTGGGTCAGAGGATCGCGGGTCGGCTGGCAGCCACTCTGGGAGCCCTGCTGATCATCTTCTCGCCGATCTACAACGAGATCACCCACCTCATCATCAGCGACGTACCTTCGGCCTTCTTTGCGACGCTGACCTTGATGTTCGTGGCTCGTTTGCTGGATGGAGAGAATCTCCGCGACTATCTGTGGGCCGGAGCTTGCGCCGGGCTTGCGGCAGCGAGTAAATACCCGGCAGGAATGGTGGCTGTGGCCATCGTGGCCATCTGGATCTACTGGCGCGTCAGGACTCGGCGGTTCTCCTGGTACCTGGCCTGGTCCGGGTTGGTCTCCGTCGCCGCCTTGTTGGTTGCCATGCCTGCGTTCTGGGCTCACGCAGGGTCGGCTTTCGCGGGGCAGGGCAAAGACCTGCTATTCGGAGTCCGCCAGTACGCCAAGGGAGGTTGGATTGGTGTCAAGCCGCAGAGCAACGCGCTCTGGTATGGCCGCAATCTGGTGCAGAGCTTCGGCTGGCCGGCCGCGGCAGTGGGTTTGCTGGGGGTCATCAGCCTGGCTCGGAAAGAGCGGCGACGCTGGCTCGTGATGGCCGCCTATCCGGTAGCCTTCCTGATCCTGATGAGCAGCATGAGCATGGTGGTGAAGCGGAATCTGCTACCGGCGATGCCAGCTATCGCCGCCCTGCTCGGAGCTGGTCTTGCCGGCTGGCAGTGGCGCCTGTCGGCTGGACGCAGCGGGCTCGCGCGATGGTGGCCCGTGGGGGTGTTGAGCCTGGTCAGCCTGGCCATTCCGGTGTATCGCACGGTTCTCCAGGAAGTGAGCCTGGTCAAGCCCAGCACTCGGGAGCTCGCCGCCTGGTGGATCAACTCGAATCTGCCGCGAGGTGCCGGCATCGTTCAAGAGTCCTACACGCCTCATATCCACTACAAGCGATTCCAGAGGGCCAACAGTCGGTTCGCCGCCCGCTTCACCCTCGAGCAGCTCAGGGAGCCGCAATGGGACTTCGTGCTGCTGGCCGACAGCGCCTACCGCCGCTTCCTGAGCTCCGAGAACTGGACCAAACCGCACCACGAGGTCTATGCCGAGAGATATCGGGAGCTTCTGGAGTTCGATCTGATTCAGGAGTGGCTACCGACCCCGATTCGCCTGGGTCCGAGGATCGGTCTGTACGCCATCGATTCCGATCCGCAGGTATTTCTTTCCCAGTATCGGTTCGAGTTGGGAGACGAGCCCTTCCGGTATCCCCGGGACGACGCCTACCTGCTTCTCAAGCAGTACTTCGATGCGGGGAGCTATCGAATCTCTCTCGACACCGAACCGTCGGAAGTCGGGGGACGCGTGAGGATAGTGACCCGTGACGGTCGAGTGGCGGGAGAGTTCGACATCCTCAACGGGGTTGGAGTTGCGATGCTGCCGTGGCCAGCGAAGTACTTCTTGTACGTGTACCTTCCCGAGGGGACCGAGATCTCAGCGCTCGCAGTGGAGCCAGCCGAGGCCGACTGATCAGTCGGGCGAGACCACTTCGACAGCCCAGTGCACAGAGCTTTCAGGATTCTGGTCGGAGAACCAGGCCACCTGTTCGCGGACCAGGTCGAGAGTCAGGGTGTGATCGCCGCTCGCCTCGGGGGCCAGCACCTGTTGGACCACGGTGACGGACTCTCCCGGTGCGACCTCGGAGGGGAGTGGGCTGCGCAGGCCGCCGCGAACTGTCGACCGGCCTGCGGAATCGGTCCAGTGATAGCTCAGCTCGACGCGGGTCGCACCTCGGATCGGCCAGGCCTCCTGGCTGGTGTTCTTCAACGTCACCGTGATCTGGAATAGAGTGCCGGCCTCCACGCGATCGAGCCGTTCGACCGGGATCCACTCGGCATGGTAGAGATCGCGATCTCGTTCGGCGCTGGAGCCAAGGTAGAGCAGCGCGGCACCCAGATAGAAGTCTTCCTCGCCCTCACCTCGCCAGGTCGGTTTTTCGCCGCTGGTCGTCTTGACGCTCAGTCGGTAGGTATAAGTCTTGCCTTCTTTGCTTCGACGAGTCTTCCAGGACTTTTCAGGCCTCAACGTTACATCTTGCCGGTCCGGATCGTTGGCGCCATCGAAGACCGCCAGGCCACACTCGCCTTCCAGGCAGATCTCTATCGCGTTGCTCGGAGATCCCGAACGCACCAAGAAGACGGCGTCGGCCAGGGGGCGATTCGTGATCATCCACGCCTCGACTGTCTCGGCACCGTGGAACCAGAGCTCGTCGCCGTGAGGTCGAAAGACGTCAGCGCGGCCACGGAACCAGACCCCTGAGTGGTAGTCACCCAGATAGCCCGGAATGCGGCGCGCCAGCGTGAGCTCGAACGGAAAATAGCGAAAAGGGGTGTTACGGACATGGGCCTGGAGGGTCGGGTTGTCGACCGGAGCTCCGAAGGGTGTCAGCACCACCTGCCCAAGAAAGATGCCCCCGAGTGCACACCCCAGAGCGATCAACCAAGTGGGTCGGATACGGGTCACCAGAAATAGAAAGGCCGGATAGGCAATGACCAGGTATCGGTTGCCGATGAAGCCTCCTCCCCCATGCCATCGGTTCGGCAGCAGAAGAAAGAAAGCCAGGGAGGAGACGGCCACTGCGACCAGGA
>JAUWSP010000285.1 GCA_030610025.1 Acidobacteriota bacterium
GAACGCCCTCGGAGAAACCGAAGGCGTAGAGGGTGACGGAGAAGGTCTGTGCCAGGAAAAGTGGGATGCCGATGGCGCCGCCAATCTCCAGGCCCAGAGAGCGAGAGATCATGAAGTAGGCGCCACCGGCACCCACTTTCATGTTCGTGGCGATCGCAGAGATCGACAGCGCCGTGGCCAGGGTGATGACGTGCGCCACCACCACGATGGCCAGCGTTGCACCCAGCCCCACCTGCCCGACGACCCACCCGGTTCGCAGGAAGAGAACGACCCCGAGTATGGTCAGGATCGACGGAGTGAAGACTCCGAGAAAAGTCCCCAGCTTCCTCTCGGGAGTGGTGCCGTTCATGGGCTCCTATCGGTTCAATACCTGCGGGAGCCTCTAGCTCGCCCCGGTCAACACGAGCTGGCAGCGGACGGGATCCTCCCCCTCGGTCACGGTCACCGGGTCGGGCAGAACCTCGATGCGAGCGCTATCGACCCCAGCGATGTCGACGAGATACGAGCGGACAGCCTCTGCCCGAGCGTCAGCAAGGGCCTCATACTCGGCCTCGTCGAAATCCTCTGTTTCCAGGATCCGGTCCAGCAGGGCACTGCGATAAGCAGGTTCGTCGAGCGCAGGCTCCCCGGTGCCCGAAGTGTGCTGGGCCCGGAGGGCTTCGACCTCGGACTCCGAGCCGTACTTCTTCTCGAGCTTCTCGAGCGGCACCTGGGTCTCCAGGTCCTTGGCGTCACCTTCCTTGCCGACCATCTGTTCCGCTAGAGCTTGCTTGCGCAAACCTCTCTTGTCGGCCTGTGGGTCGACAACGCTCGGGATCTCGAGAACCAGGCCCGGACGATCCCCGAGAGCCTCGGCCAGGGTGTCGAGGTTCGCAGTTACATGATCCTCCAGCAGGGCACTGCCGGCTGCGAACTCGACGAATTCGAGATCCTGGTCATCAGAGCCCCCGACCCGGCGGCCCAAAGCCCGGAACGGTGACTTCGCGATCTCGCCGACCAGCTCCTTGAAGGCGGAGGCAAAAGCCGCCGTCATGACGAAGTCCGGGTTGCTCATGTCAGCTTCCACCGGGATGTCGAGGATGATCTGCCCATTCTTGTCCTTCAGCAGTCTTACGCCGAGCTTGACGGGCAGGTCGATGAGGCGATCTCCTTCGACCCTCTCGCCGAGCTGAAGATTGTCGACCTCGACATGGTTGGACGAGACGAGCTTCTGATCGGTGATCTGGATGTCCAGATCGAGAGTCGCCCGGCCCTGGTCGATTCGATGGCCGATGATCTTGATCGACTTCGGCGACATCGGGGACAGAGCGACTTCACGGATTGCTACGTCCATGTCGGTCACTCGGGCGTAGTCGAACGGGTCCAGCTCACCGGTGACCCGGGCCGTACCGCCCGAGCCGATGGCAGCATCGATCTCCAGCTCGGCAGTGCCACTACTGTCGGTATCGATCGACGAGATCGTGCCGTTGACGGACTCGAGTGCCAGTTCGAATAGGCCTGTCGGGGTCTGTTCTGTGTAGCTTCCAAAGCAGTCGTGTAACTCGACGCGAGCAACATGAGACGGGGGCAGGTTCTCCAGCTCCTCAGCGATCGCTTTGAAGAACTCGAGCACGTTGATGGTGCCGTCGGCCGCGACAGCGATCTCCAACCCTGCCTGGTGAATATCCACCTGGGCGACTTCGACAGAGGTCGGAGCCAGTGCGGCCTGGACACCCTCGACCTGGAGCTCGCCCCATTGCAGCAGAGAACTGTCCGTGACCGTCTCGCCCAAGTCCAGGTCGTTGACGAAGAGTTGGCCCTCGAACGTGACGTCAGGGGCCTCTTCGCTCGGTGCGACCCGCGCCTTGCCCGTCGCGCTCATCAATCCGGCACGCAGATCGACCGGAACAAACTTGGCGACATAGGGCTGAAATTGCGACAGCTCGAGGCCTTCGATCCCCACCTCGGCTTCGAGGGTGAGTGGGCTGGCCACCAACGTCCCGTTCGCGGATCCCTGAGCTTCACCGCCGACCAACGCCGAAGCCTCCAGCCCCCATTGGGACCCTGCCTCGCTACTGATCTCCGTCACTACGACAGCCGCATCGGAGACCTCCACCCGCACGGGCTCATCGAAGGTGCGATCCTCGAACGCCGCACCGGCACCGCGGATCTCGAGACTGTGGAGCACCGCCACGGGTGAGTACTTCTCATTGAGATTCTCCCAAAAGTCGAGCAGCTCTTGGCGGGTCGCTTCGGGAACGAGCGTCATCCAAACGGGCGTCCCATCGGGCTCGATCCAGAGAGAGGCGTTGGCGCCCTCGACCACCACCGAGTCGACCTCGAGCCGCGCCTCGGGCCAGTGCATCGTGCCGCCAGTCAAGTTGACCGACGCAGTCTGCAAGAGCTCGCTATCGGACTCGAGGGTGCGAGCCCCAAGATCCGTCACCTGGGCCTCGAGGCCATCGACGTCGAGCTCCATCCCTTCGTCCGCCAGTGCAATCTGATACTGGAGATTCGTCGCAAGCGCTCCACCCTGGACATTGAACTCGAACTTGTGCCCTATCGCCGGCCACAGGTTCTCGAGCAGAATCTTGTCAATCGACACCGTTCCGTTGAGGCCGAACGGCTCGACGACAACGTCGCCTGTGACACGAATCGTGCCACCCTCGGGCAGCCCGAGGCTGATGTCGTTGGTACCCTCCTCATCCGGAATGGTAGAGATGTCATGGAGCAGGAGCTCGGCGGGCCCCAACTCCCACACCAGAGGTTCTTCTCGCGCCTGGTCCTCGAGCTCGACGCGGCCGCCTGTAATGCGAATCTCCTGCAAGAGGGCTCTCGGGAGTCCAAAGGCCTCGTCGCTCAAGTCCATCGTGGCGGAGAGGTCTTCCTTCACCTCCAGGACGTTGATGCCCCCATCCTCAAACCGCCGCATGGCGACATAGGGGTTCTGGATGTCGACTTCCTTGAGCGTAAAAGCCCAGCGGAACAGGCTCGAGGCCTGCAGGTTGGCGTACATCTCGTCGAACGACAGCATCGTCGAGCCGGGCCGGTCCGGCAAGTTGAGCCCCTCCACTGTCAACGACAGGGTGAATGGGTTGCAGCGGATCTTCTCGACGGTGACTTCACGATCGAGCTTCTCCCGCGCCACCTTCTGAATCACCCGCTCGGCAACCCAGGGCACCACGAAGAACCCGATCGAGGTGTAGAGAACCACAGCCACTACCAGGGCCGTGCGCCAACTGATCAGCCGCCATGATGCGAACCACTCCTTGACTGCGCTCATTGGTATCCCTCCAGAATCTCTCAGCAGATGCCTTGACACTACCCCACCTCAGCAAGAACGTCAGCCGCGAGATGGGAGCCGCAGACCCTACTACAGTTCCTGACGATTGTCGTCCATTCCAACGGGTTTCGGCTAGCCGGCAAACGAAACGGGATCGGACGTGAAGGTAGGCTGGGAGGCCGGCTTCACCCCTGAATCCCCTCGAGTCTAGTCGGGCTCTTCGGTGATCACCAGCGCGCCTGGAAACGGGTTGATCTGGAACTCGATCATCACCGTATAGGTCGCTGGGACAGCTTCTCCGTCGAGACGGGCCGGCTCGAGAGCCGGCACACCGTGAAGCCACTCCAGGCAAGCGTAAATGACTACCGGATTGAGATACCGGCTGATCACTAGCGGCTGGTGGAGTTCTCCCGCCTCGTCGACGATGACCTCAACCTCGAAATCGGCCGACCTCTGGCGTGTAGCCCCGGTGTTGTTCAGAAGAGTCGGGACCGTCACGTTCGGGAACCCTGGCGGGGTCACCGGGCCGTCGGAGCGGGAGGCTCCTTTCAGGAAGACGGACGGAATCTCTCCCGGCTTCCGGAGTGGAACCTCGCTCAGCGACATAGCAGCAACACCGTACGGCGCAAGATCCCGGTCGGCGACACGCCGGTTCAGATTCAGAGCGGTGAGCCAGTACCAGATCGCATCTTCCCGCCGGTCCAGATTGGCGTCGGCAATCGCTCGATAGAGTGCAAGCTCCGCGAGAATTGCGTCGAGCTCACGGTCTTTCCAGCTCTCGTTGAGAAGGGTCTTCGTGAGCCGAATGGCGTTGCGGCGCGCATACTTCCAGCGCCTATTCTGCAAGGAGCCTTCGATCGGCTCGACTTGTGTCCACCATTTCGAGTAGCGAGGTGGATTGCCGTGCCCCGACTGCGAAGCTGCTGCACCTGCGGTAACAAGCAGTAAGACACAAGCAGCGAAGAGCCTCCTGCGGGAAGGGTGACGACTCGACCTCGGACGGTAGAACAAGGTCAGCAGCACGCTCGGTAGCATGAAGGCGTTCTTGAACGCGCGATCTCGATGAACGGAGTGAACTTGGCAAACATTCGGAGAGTGCTTTCCGTGACCCTGGATCCGGGTCAACGTTACATCGCCTGCCGTCTATGTTCTCGTCCACAAGGTAGCAGAACTCCAACGGGGCAGGAAATCCCTGCGGCTCGGCTCCGCTAGACTCACCCAGTTGCGATCTGTAGAGTG
The DNA here is from genome assembly GCA_030610025.1 of Acidobacteriota bacterium. GTDB lineage: Bacteria > Acidobacteriota > Thermoanaerobaculia > Multivoradales > JAHEKO01 > JAUVRX01. The sequence goes on from JAUWSP010000285.1 coordinate 4,502, forward strand.
CACGGTACCGTAAAGCCTTTCGGCACCGGCCGAATCGACCACACAGGCCATTCCGAGGTGAAGGAGATCCTACGCAAGCCGATTTTCTGGCTCACTGTGCAGCTGGCAGTGA
>JAUWSP010000281.1 GCA_030610025.1 Acidobacteriota bacterium
CCGAAGACCCGCAAATCCCCCCCTACCTCCACCAACCCACCGACGGCTCCACGGTTCCGCATGACCGACAGGGCCTGATCGATGGCATAACCCTTGGCGATCCCGGAGAGATCTACGCAAGCCGTATTTCGACTCTTCCGAGCTCCTTGTCTCGACAGTTCGATCTGCGACCAGTCCGATCTCTTCCGATGCTCCGCCAGGTCCTCTTCGCTCGGCAGCTCTCCCTCATGCCCGGCGAGACGCCAGCGCTCGATCAACGGACTGCAGGTCACATCGAAAGCCCCCTCGGTCTGTTCGAAGAGCTGGCGAGCAACCTGTAGCACTTCGAGGGAGTCGGCAGAGAGGGCGACCGGCTGATCGGCTGGTGCCGCGTTGAGCCGGGAGACCTCCGACTCCTCGATCCAGGTGCTCATGAGAGCCTCGACGCGGCGCAGCTCGGCCTCTGCAGATCCCAGGATCTCGCGACCCTGCACCGCCTCCTCTGCGGGCAGAACCACCGCCAGGCTGGTCCGCGTCCCCATGACCCCGACCGGCTCGCTGGCGAAGACCCGAAGTGAGTCCTCCCGGTTCTCCAATGTCCCCTGACAGGCCGCCAGCCCCAACACTGAGACTGCCGCCAGAAGGCCGGACAAGTGCGGAATCAGACGCTTTCTCATCATTCCCCAAGGCTCGTAATCACACCGCGGAGCCTGCATCGCCCGCAGCGCTCAGACAGTGCTCAACAACAGAGGCGCACCGAGCTTGGCGGCGTAGTTGGGGCGGTAGCGCTCCGGGTTGTAGAGTTGCTCCACATCAACCCGGCGGGCACCACCTTCGGGGTCGGGCAACTCCGCCAGTGCGTAGCTACCGTCCCGAATAGCGACCATGCGACCGCTGACTCCGTCGGCTATGGCATCGAGCGCGATATTGGCGAAGGTGATGGCCACCATGTGGTCGATGGAGTCGGGGTCGCCACTTCGCAGATCGTAGGTCAGATCGCTCGTCATGGTCTCGTGTCCGGTCCGTCGTTTCACCTCTTCCGCCAGAGCGTGGCCGATATCGACCTTCTTTCGGTGGCCGTAGGCGTCGGCTTCGCCATACTCGGCCAGGTCCTGCCCTTTCCAGACCGCCCCCTCGGAAGCCACTACCAGGGAGTAGTTGCTGGGATTGTCCTGCTTGTCCCCGACCAGAACCTCACAGAGGTGATCGAGGTCGAAGGGGTACTCGGGAATCAGGCATCGGGTGGAAGTGACGTAGCCGGTGTAGAGAGCCGAAAAGCCGGAGTCCCGACCGAAGATGCGGAAGATCCCGATCCGTTCATGCGATCCCAACGTGGTTCGCTGTCGGGTGATCAGATCTTTGGCTCGGGTGATGGCGGTGGAGAAGCCGATGCAGTACTCGGAGCCCGGCACATCGTTGTCCATGGTCTTTGGGATGGCGATGACCGGAACTCCCTCCTCGTGGAGGCGGGCCGCGAAGCTGATGGTGTCGTCGCCACCGATCACGATCAGTGTTCCGATGTCCAATTGCTCCAGGTTGCGCAGCACCACCGAGGTCATGTCCACGAGGTGAGCCTTGCTTGGCAAGGCTGCCACCTCGGATTCGAGCAGATGCGCCGGCGCCTTCGAGACGTGTACCCGCTGGGGATTGGTCCGCGAAGTGTGGAGGACCGTCCCACCGCTCCGGTCGATGGTGCGGGTGTTCTCTCGGGTCAAGCGGCGGATATAGGTCGGGTCATCACCCTGGCTCAGATCGGAGTGGGTCAGGCCCTCCCAACCCCTTCGAATGCCGACCACCGGGCGGTCCATCTCGCGCGCCCGATAGACCACCGACTTGATGACCGAGTTCAAACCGGGCACATCACCGCCGCCCGTCAAAATGCCTATCTGTCTGCCGTTTGCCATGCTCGAGTCTCCTGTCGCCTCTTCAAGAGGCGCAAGGATGCCCCAGTCGGCCGAAAAGGTCAACGAACGTTTCGACGCGTGAGGGGTAAACTCTCGTCATGGCATCGGATCCGATCTACCTCGACTACAACGCCACAACACCCATCGACCCCGAGGTGGCCGAGGCGATGGAACCATTCCTGCACCGCCATTTTGGGAATCCTTCGAGCTCACACTCCTTTGGAGTCACGGCGAACCAGGCCGTGAGCGCGGCTCGTCTCCAGGTCGCCAACCTGTTGGGCGCCGAGCCGGAGGAGATCGTCTTCACCAGTGGCGGTACCGAATCGAACAACATGGTCATCCAGGGCCTGGCCCGCCGCCTGGCCTCCCAAGGGCGTCACATCATCACTTCCTCGGTGGAGCATCCGGCGGTGCTGGAACCCTGCTACGTCTTGGAGAAAGACAACTTCTGCGTGACGATTCTGCCGGTCGATGGTGGGGGAAGGGTGAATCCCGAATCAGTCGGACACGCCATCACTTCCGAGACGACGCTCATCAGCATCATGCACGCCAATAACGAGGTGGGCACCATCCAACCGATGGCCGAGATCGCCGCAGTCGCCCGCGAGCAGGGCATTCTGCTCCATACCGACGCCGCTCAGTCCGTCGGCAAGATCCCGGTGCGGCCCGACGAGTTGGGCGTCGATTTCCTGAGCCTGGCCGGGCACAAGCTCTATGCTCCCAAGGGCGTCGGGGCGCTCTACATTCGCTCCGGGCGGCACCTGGATCGGTTGATTCACGGGGCGAGCCACGAATCGGGAAGGCGCGCTGGTACCGAGAACGTCCTGGGAATCGTGGGCCTGGGGAAGGCCTGTGGGATGGTGGCCGAGCAACTGGGGGTAGACTTCGCACACAGCGAGACCCTGCGCAATCGCCTCTGGGAGGGGCTCAGCTCTCGATTGGCCGACCTGCGCCGCAACGGCGACCCCGAAGCCTGCCTACCCAATACCCTGAGCGTCTCCTTTCGGGGCATCGACGCCACCGCCCTGTTGGCCGAGATCGGGGATCGTGTGGCGGCCTCGGCGGGCGCTGCCTGCCACTCCGAGGGGGTCGAGGTTTCCTCCGTCCTGACGGCCATGCAGGTCCCCGTTGACTACGCCATGGGAACTGTTCGCTTCTCTGTCGGTCGCCCAACCACCGAGGCCGAGGTGGACACCGCCGTGCAGATGGTCTCCGAGGCAGTAGAGCGTCTGCGTGAGACGGCCCCTCCTCCGAGTCGATGAGTCTCTGAGATCACCTTCTACGCCGGTTCACCTCCTACACCAAGCCACCTTCGGCGAGCGGCCTTCCTTCGACGATTCGTTCGGCTCCGAGAGCGGAGAGATCGAGTGTGGGCTCGTGTCCCAGAATGAGCTCTGCCAGATAGCGGCCCACTGCCGGTGCCTGCTGCAATCCATGGCCCGAGAAACCGTTGGCGTGAAACAGGCCCTCGAGATCGGGCCATTCACCCAGGATGGCATTGCCGTCCATGGTGTTGACGGCATAGAGCCCGGCCCAGCCTCGGATCAGACGGAGACGATCGAAGGAGGGTACCCACCGAGCCAGCTCGGGCCAGAGGAGATCGGTGAATCGGCTCTCCTGCCAACTGAAGCTGTAGCCCTCGGGATCGTCATCCAGGGACTTGCCCACAAGCAGCATCCCCGGAGCCTCGCTGCGGAAGTACAGGCCCGAGGGGAATATCGTCAGGGGAAGAGGTTGGTCGAACAATTCCGGAGTCTCGAGCACGAAGACCTGGCGTTTCACAGGCACGACAGGTAGATCGATGTCGGCGGTGCGGGATAGGTCCGCGGCCCAGGCGCCGGCGCAATTCACGACAATCGGGGCAAGGACGTACTGACTGGTCTCCAATCGAACCCCCTTCGCTCTGCCACCCCGGGTCACGAGCTCCCTGGCCTCACCGACGACGAACTCCGCCCCCAGTGTTGCCGCCTTGGCCTTGTATCCCATGAGCAGAGCGTAGCCGTCGAGGTGTCCGTCGAGCGGACCGAAGGTTCCGCCAACCAACCCTTCAGACTCCAGGAATGGGAATCGCGTCTCGGCCTCTTCGGGAGCCCACCATTCCACCTCGCCACCGAGCGATCGCTGCAGGGCCATGGCGCTCTCAGCCCCTGCGCAACCTTCTGGGGCGTGAAGAAAAAGATTACCCTCCGGGCGAAATCGAATGTCCGGCTTCTGGCCCTCGACACTCATCTGCTCGTCGAACCGCTCGAAGACCGCCAGAGCGTAGAGCGAGATCTCGATGTTCTCTTCGAGGCTGAACTGCACGCGGACATTACCTGCAGTCAAGGAGGACGAGGCCCGAACATATGAAGGGTCCCGCTCTACGACCACTATCTCCAGGGCGGGATCCGCCGCCGCCAGGTGATAGGCAACAGAGCTTCCCATCGCCCCTGCACCCACTACCACCACGTCACACACTCGCGGAGCTGTCATCAGAAGGTGAGTCTTCTTTGTCGCACCACTCAGAGGGGCAGCCGAACGCCAATCCCCTCCCGCATTGCCTTCTTGTAGATCAGGGGTGCGACCGCCATGTCGTCGAGGGCCATTCCCAGGTTGGCGGTCATGGTGCGCTCCCCGGGGGCCTCCCGACCCGGCCGCCTCCCGGTAACCAGCTCCCCCAGGTCGGCATGCACCGGAGGGATCCCCTGAAAGTAACCTTGCTCCTGGTAGAAGCGCAGCTGCGGGGTGTCATCGGTACAGAACTTGTCGACTTCGCCGATCGCGC
>JAUWSP010000105.1 GCA_030610025.1 Acidobacteriota bacterium
CTATAGAGGCTGCCGTGGCGTAGGTCCACAACCAACAGATCGATCTTCCCGTCGCCATCGAAGTCTCCGGGCGATCCGTGCATGGACCCCGTCCCGAGGCCGGCGTCGTTGACGGCCACTCCGGCAACCAATCCCATCTCTTCGAAGGTGCCGTCACCGCGAGACCGAAATAGGGAGTTCTCCTGGTGATCGTTGCCCTGGAAGAGGTCCAGGTGGCCATCCCGATCGAAATCGAGCACCGTGATCCCCATGCACTTCGAATCGGGCCGCTTCACACCCGCCCGCTCGGTGACGTCCTCGAAACGACCATCCGGCCGCTGTTCGTAGAGCTTGCTTTCCTGCCCGTCGTACTCCTTCGGATCAGGCATCTCCCACTCTTTGCCTGGATGCAAGTGATGGGGGTCGAAGGCCAGGAAGTTGCACACCGCCAGATCGAGATCGCCATCTCGGTCGTAGTCGAACCAGGAGCCGCCGACGCTCCACTTGACGAAGCCGTTCAGCTCGCCCGGACCGACGAGCCCCAACTTCGACGCGACGTCCGAAAAGGTACCGTCCCCGTTGTTGTGGAAAAGACGATTGGCCCCATAGGTCGCCAGGAAGATGTCCGGATAGCCATCGTCGTCGTAGTCGCCGGCCACGGCGCCCATGCTCCATCCGCGGTGACCCAGACCCGCCCGATCGGTGCAGTCGACAAACGTGCCGTCTCCGCTGTTGCAGTAGAAGTGGTCGCTGGCCTGACCAAAGGACCTCTTGCCCTTGGGATCGCTCACGCCTTCGATGTAGACGCCATTGAGCAGGTAGAGATCCAGATCACCATCCTGGTCGTGATCGATCCAGGTGGCGCCGGAGCCGCTCGATTCCAGGATGTTGTCGTAGGCATAGTCGCCAAAGGTGTAGCGGAACCGTACACCGGCCTCGGCCGCCACGTCCTGAAACCTGAGACCCGGCGGCTCTACGGATGCGCCAGGCGGCGGGGTGCCCTCGAAGGAAGGTCCGTCGGAGGCCAGCGCCTGCGCCGCGACGGGATCCAGGTGGAGGTCGGCAGGCACCACAGCGGACCCCTGCTCGACCGGGCCGGGAGGGGGATCTTCGGATTCGGCCAGCAGCTCCTCGAGATAGGCCCCCCAGATCGCCGGAATCGAGTGGGTCCCATGTCCCCGGGTCTCGTCCGTGATTGGCAGCAGCACCGCACGCCCACGTGGCACCCTGACGATCTCGCGTTCGAGAATCCCCAGCTCCGGTGGGTTGACCTGGTCATCGGCTGAGTTGATGGCCATCAGGGGCGCGACGATACCCTCCAGATGTGGCGCTGGATCATAGTCTCGAGAGGAATCGAACTGATAGATCAGGTCATTGGCATCCAGGCCTCCTGCATACCGCTGGATCCTCGCTTCCAGAAACGCTTCCGCCTCCTCCCGAGTCGGTGCCTCCTTCTGCCACTGCAGTGGGCTACTGACCATGAAGATCAGGGGGTGAACGGCCGAGATCAGGCCGGGTGGCTGCTCGACGTATTGGCCTCCGTTCCACTCGGGGTCGTCGCGGACGGAATCGATGATCATCTTGCGGATCATGCGATTCCGGCCGGCAATTTCGACCGGAAGACTGGCCAGGGGCATGAGAGCGTCCATGAAATCGGGATAGGTGTAACCCCATACCCAGGTGTGCATGCCGCCCATCGAGGTACCCATCACCAACCGTAAGTGATCGACCCCGAGGTGCTCGGTCAGGAGGCGATACTGGGCGCGAACCATGTCGTCGTAGTTGTACTTGGGGAACTCCATGTGCAGCCCGTCGCTCGGACGACTGGATTTGCCGTGCCCAATGGCGTCGGTCAGGATGATGTAGTAGCGCGCCGCATCGAGCAGCTGTCCTGGGCCGAACAGCCCTCCTGCGAATCGCTCCGAGAGAAAGCCCTGTCCGTACCCCGTCGTTCCGTGCATGATCAGGACGGTGTTACTCACCGAGCCCGAGGCATCTAGCTGTGGCTTCCCGAGGGTCGTGTAGTGGAGGTTGAGCTCGGGAAGCACCTCTCCACTGGCGAACTCGAAGCTCTGGATCTGGAAGTCGCCTTCCTGCGGGGTTGGATATTTGGCGCCCATCAGCAACTGGGGAGCCAGAGCCAACACGAGGAAGAGCACTCCAGTTGGAGAACAGCACCTGACCTTCGAAACGGACATCGTTTCTCCTCCTCTACTCCAGGGTGGCCCGCTCCAGCCTCGTCAGCTGCGGAAAGACCTCATCCAGGTGGACGTTGCCTTCCTCGAAGAGGCTGCCCTGTTTCCCGCCCCGCATCCCACCACCAGCGGCCTCGTCGTATCCCGCATAGAGCCGATCGACGACCTCCATGCCCTCGATCACCTGGCCGAACGGTGCGAATCCCTGGTCGTCCAGATGGATGTTGTCGACCAGGTTGATGTATGGCTGCGTGGTTCGGGTATCGGGACCGGTCATCGCGAAGGCGACGGTGCCCCGCGTATTGGCCCCCCGAACCGGATCATCCTCGACAGTTCGGTTCTTCCAGATCGCACTGACCGCTGGGTCGCCCGAGATGCCGAACTGGGCGATGTAGTCCTCCCGAATGCGGAAGAACCGGCTGTCGTCGAAGAAGCCGGCTCGCACCAGGTTGTAGAAACGATCCACTCCCAGAGGTGCCCACGCCCTGTGTGCCTCCACTACGAAATCGCCCTCGCTGGTCGTGAAGCGAACACGAAACTGCTTCGGTGCCTGCTGATCCCAGAAATCGTCAGCCGGTCGCAGTAGAACGTCCGAAGACTCCGCCGAAAGCCCGGCCGCGATCGCCCAGCCCTGCAGCAACAAAGCTAGAAGACAGGTCGCCAGAGCTTTTGCGACACTCATCGCAGTCCACCCTAGCAGTCGCAGGTCGATCGGTTCTAAAACCTACTGAGATCCGTGGTCGTCCTTTCGTTGAAGGATCATCCGGTAGGGGACGGAGATCTCGATCCCCACTTCGTCGAACTTGTTCTTGACCCGTCGCAGCATCTGTCGTCGGATCGGGAACATCTTGCCGGGCTCCGTCTTCAACATGAACTTGATGACAACGCCGTACTCGGTGAACTTGTCGACCCCCAGCATCACCGGCTCGTCTGTGATCCAGGGGCCGAATTCGGGATCGGCCCGCAGTTCCTTCGCGACCTCGAGAAGAACCTCCATCACATTGTCTACATTCTCCTTGTAGCCTATGGGGACCTCGATGACCGCTCTTCCCCATACATAGGAACGATTCGTCACCGACTTGATCTCGCCGTTGGGGATGAAGTGCACCCTGCCCTCGAGATCGCGCAGGACCGTGGTTCGCATGTTGACCTTCTCGACACTGCCGGTGATGTTCTCGATCGTGACGAGGTCACCTAGCTCGTACTGATCCTCCAGCAGGATCATGAACCCCGTGAAGTAGTCCCGCATCAGGTTCTGGGCTCCGAAGGCGAAGGCGAAGCCTAGAATCGCGGCTCCACCGAGCACCGTCTTGACATCGAGACCCGCCTCCTGAAAGACCAGGAGGACCCCGGCAATCAGGATCACCAGGGTGGCGGCGCTACGAAAACTCAGTGCGAGTGTGTCGGCGCGGTTGGTGGTAAGTGCACGCTCACCCCGGCGTCGTCGAATCGTGACTCTCGCGATGGGACGCGCGCTGAGCCTCAGCAGGGTCAGTAGCACTACGACTACTACGATGACCAGCAGGATTCGGGGCGCCCTCTCCCGGATCCATCGCCAGACGTTTTTCGGATGAAGCGGGCTCTCGAGCCAGTAGAGCTTGCCCTGAGCGGACTTCACGCTCTCCTCTCTCTCGTCCACTTCCCGGGTGACCCGCTGCTCGTCCTGCTGGAGTTTCTCGAGACGGTCGTTCAGCTCGCTGACATATCCGTTTCGCGACTCGATTTCGACAGTGCTCTCGTCGAGTAGATCCTCGATCCCGTCGATCCTTCTTTTAAGATCCTGCAACTCCGATCGACTGCCTGCTTCCCTGGTTCTCTTTTCGAACTGGGCCTGTCGAATTCGCAGAGCCTTCTCCAGGTTTTCCTTCGACCGCTCGGCAGTACCGAGAAGGATTTCTTCGAGCTCGATTTGCTCCAGCAGTGATTCCTTGAGTTTTACGAACTCGACGACCGCCTGCTCCGCCTTCAGCACCGCGGCCTGCAACCGCTCCACCTCTCTGCGAGCTTCGATCTGGACTGTGGAAGCGGGTCGCACCGGCGGCGCAGTCGGCTTGGAAATCACCGGAGTGGTCGCAACGGCAGGCATCCCGGGAACGGGTGCGGCCAGCCCGGAGGGTGACTCATCCGCTGGCATTACCACGGCCGGCGGCGCCGCGGCCGCATCGGCAGGGGCAACGCCCCTCAGGGTGTCGATAGCTCGCTGCTCACGCTCGAGCTTCTTCTCCAGGGCTTCGATCTGCTGACGAATCGTGGCCTCGGCGGTGAGGGCTACATCCGATTGGGTCTTGAACAGCTCGGCCTCTACCTCGAGCCCCGCGACCGTCGCCTCCAAGACCGTTCTCTCCGCAGGGTCTACCGCTTCACCCATGCCCTCGAGCTCCTCTTTCTTTTCAATCAGCTCGAGAATGACTCCCGTGGTCATCTCGGCCAGGGCATCGAAGAAGCTCTGCCGTTTCTCGAGGTCGAGTCGTACCTCGTCGAGCTTGGCCCGATCGAGCTCGATGACTCTCTCGTGCCGCAGAAGCCGTTCGGCATCCAACATGAAGTCGACCTCCTCGATGGGTCGATCGGCCCCGGGCTGACCCTCTTCGGAGTGGGTTGGACGTTCCTCCACCTGCGCGAAGACCGGACTCATCGACGACGCGAAGCCCAGGACCATCAGGAAGAAAGGCGTTCTGGAAAGCAGGTTGCGGATTCTCATTATGTCGACCTCCGGCCCAATGCAGGCGGACGATCTTCCCGCATTGATTCCCCAGGCGCAACCCTACCCCCGGTCCTATGTATTAGCCTAGCGATTGTGTCCGGTTGACTGCCGAGCGATCCTGTCCCGTATGAAGAGGATTGCATCGGTGCCGCTGCGACGACTGCGATACGGCGTCATCGGTGAGGAGCAGCAACGCAGCGCCACACACACCGCATAGAATCGACCAGCACTCGGGGGAAGGCCAGCGAGTGACGGGAAGACCCAATGACTGAAAAGAAACCCACGACTTCGTCCCTCGGCCGCATCGTCAAGATCGGAAGCCTGATGGGGAGGGTGGGCACCTCCGTGGCCACCGAGCGAGCCATCGACTTTGCTTTCTCAGGGCCGACCAAGCAGCTGCGCCGCACCGAGAACCTGGTCAAGAACGCGGCGCGCATCGTCGAGACCCTGGGCGAGATGAAGGGCGCCGCCATGAAAGTGGGCCAGATGCTCAGCCTGCACGAGTCCATGCTGCCCCCCGAAGTGGCCGAGGTCTTGTCTCTCCTGCAGCAGAAGGCTCCGAGCGTGCCCTCCGAGGTCATGCGCTACGAGGTCGAAGGCGCCCTGAAAGCACCGATCGGAGAGCTCTTCGCCGACTTCGAAGAAGAGGCCTATGCCTCGGCTTCCATCGGGCAGGTCCATCGGGCAACATTGAAGGATGGCAGCCCGGTAGCCGTCAAGATCCAATACCCAGCCATCGACAGGATCGTGAAGGCGGATCTCAAGAACCTGAAGCGTCTCTTTCAGTCGTTCTTCAGCATGCTCTTCGACGCCGACTTCGAGCCGCTCTGGGGAGAGGTGCGAGATCGACTCCTGGAAGAGCTCGACTACACGCACGAAGCCGAGAACATGCGCCTGATGGCGGAGCTCTACGCCGACGTGCCGGAGATCGTCATCCCGCAGGTCATCGATGAGCTGAGCACCTCGAATGTGCTCACCATGGAGTTTGTCGGTGGCATACGCCCGCGGGACGCTATCTCGGACCGCTACTCCCAAGAGCTCAAGAACGAGTGGGGTCGAGTGCTCTTCGAGTTCCAGGTCAGGGGCCTCTTCCACGACCGCCTTCTGCATGCGGATCCCAACCTGGCCAATTTCGCTTTTCTCGAGGATGGCGGGGTTGTGGTCTACGACTTCGGCTGCATGAAGCGAATCTCCGACAGCATCGCCACCGGTTACAGTGCTCTCGTCCGTACCGTTCTCGAGGATCGGAGGGAGGACATCCCAGACCAACTCCTCGACCTGGGGGTCTTCATGACCGGCCCCGTGCCGATCCCTCAGGAGGTCATCGATCCGTACTTCGACCTGATCCTCGAAATGGTGCGGGAGGATCCCCTGTACACCTTCGGCGAGGATGAGGAGCTCTACGAGAAGATCCTGGAGTTGGGTGCCGCCAATTGGTCCCAATCGATGGATATGAACTTTCCCGAGGACATCATATTCATCGACCGATCCTTCGCCGGGCATTTCGGCAACCTGACCACCCTCCGGGCCCAGGGCCCGTGGCGGGAACTGCTGGACAGGTACACGCGCCCATGACGACTTCCTCAGGCCCTGAGCCTACCCAGCGCCCCAGCCTCTCGGTCATCCTGGCTACGATCGACAACTATCAGCGAATCGAGAAGACCCTGGCCCATCTGCAGGCGCAAACTGCCCGCTCTGAGATCGAAGTCCTGATCCCAGCCTCCTCCGAAGAGGCACTGCAGCTCGACCCGGCGGTGGCCGAGGGGTTCTTCGATCTGAGGGTCATCGAAGTTGGAGAGATCCAGTCCCTCGCTGTGGCGAAATCCCTGGCTGTAGCCGAGGCGAGAGCTGACTGGGTGGTCTTCGGTGAAGATCACTCCTGGCCTGAGCCGGACTGGGCAAAGGCGCTCATCGAGGCCCATCGCGAGGGTTACGCGGTTGTGGGCCCCATCATCAGAAATGCCAACCCGAGAACAACTCTCAGCTGGACGAACTACCTGGCCTGCTTCAGTCGCTGGAGCCACGCCGGCATGGCTGGCCAAGTTGCGCAGACCCCCTGGCACAACAGTTCCTACAGGCGCGAGCACCTTCTCGAGCGCCAGGCCTACTTGCCCCGGCTGTTGGCTGTGGAGGGGATACTCCAAGACGAGCTGCGGGAAGAGGGGCACCGCCTGTATCTGCTCCCCGAAGTCTCTACAGACCATGTGAATATCTCCCGCTTCAGCTCCTGGATCCTGCAGGCCTTCTGGGGAGGCAAGCTATACGGCGGCTCGCGGCTCGAAGGCGAAGATTGGGGCATTCTTCGGCGCCTGGCCTACATTTGCGGAATGCCTCTGATTCCCCTGATCCGCTTCAAACGCCTTCTGCCCGAGATCCGGCCGCTGACCCAGCAGCACTCCCTGATGCCGAGGATCCTCCCGGCCCTCGTGCTCACCCTCATCATCCACGCAGTGGGCGAAGTTACCGGCTATGCGCTGGGCAAAGGCGATGCCGAGAACCAATACCTCGAGTTCGAAGCCAGGAGATTCGAAGCGATCACCCAGGAAGATCGGGATGCCCTGGGAATCGAGCTGCCGGGATCAGACCTCTGAGCACCCTGAACCTTGATGAGGAATCTCCGTAGTACGGGCTGAAGGGCTGGAGGAGATATGTCTCAGCTTGCGCACGACCTGCGTGCAGCCATCCGGAGTATTCGCCGTCGACCACTCATCCCGATCGTGGTGGTGACGATTCTGGCGCTCGGCCTAGCCGCCTGTGTCGCCGTCTTCACCTACATCAACGGCTTCAAGCAGTCCTTTCCCGGGGTGGAAGCCCGACGCCTCGTGCGGGTCTTCGAGGTCGAAGCCGAGGAGCCCTTCCAGGACATCTCCTATCTGGACTTCCTGGACTATGCAGCGGCCAATAGCTCGGCTGGGGATGGAGGGTTCACGGGGCTGGCCGCGGCTCAGGCCTACTACGCGGCGAGCGTGCGCCATGCCACGGAGACAGGAGTCGCTTTCCTCGAAGCGGTTTCAGGCGACTACTTCAGGGTGCTCGAGATCGAGATGGGTATCGGCCGGGGGCTGGTTGTGGGCGACGACCGTCCCGGTGCCGACCCTGTTGCCGTTCTCTCTCACGCCTGGTGGCAACGCAGCTTCGGTGGCGAGGCCTCGGTGCTCGGCAGCACCCTCTACCTCAACAACCGACCGTTCACCATCGTAGGCGTCGCAGCGCCGAGCTTCCTGGGATCGACCTCAGA
>JAUWSP010000006.1 GCA_030610025.1 Acidobacteriota bacterium
GGCGGGACTGCTCTTCCTAGCGGGCGGGGTGTGGGAACTCGCGGGGATTGAGGTTTCCATGGTGCCGCTCTTGCTGATCGTGGCGGGCATGGCAATTCTTGCGTCCGCCTTCAGGCAGAGGAGCAAGTGATGTCGGACCTCGAACCGCCAGGCCTGAAGTTTGACCGATCAAGTGTCGGGGATTGACCCGCCCCCAGTGTATGTACAACCTAGAGGTTGAGACTCCGGGCTCCGGGAACAGCTCGAATGACGCCTGAAGGACATTCAGCGCTCCCTGGGCCGACTTGCAGCGGCGGTGGCGTCCCGAAGGGGAACGGACGGCTGAAAAATATCTCTTCAGCGCTGGTTCGCAGTGGACGGGCCAAGATCGTCACGGCTCACAGCGGCTTGAACCGCATCGCAGTGATCAATGGTCGGCGGTTCTCTTCTTCTTCGGGATCTCACTCATCGTCTATCTCGTCCCCGCCCTGCGGGCATCCAGAGTCGATCGAGTCGAAGCTCTGCACACCGAGTGACAGAAACCAAGCTCATAGTGCCAGCCGAATCCAATTAGCTTAGCTAACGAAAGCAGAATCGGCTGGCACCTTTGGCAGTTCGTGCGAGCCTCTGCTATTTGTCGGCTACCGGCACCATGATGTGGGCATAGGGAGTGTCTTTCCACATCACATATGGGCCGCCGGAGCTCGGGTCGTCGGTGATCCCTTCCAGCAACTCATGGGGCACGATGATCATCAAGTGCGGGCCGGTTTCGACGTAGTCATCAGCATTCTTCGGATCCGGGTGATACGGGTCGGAATTACTGAGACCGGCCCCGATGTCGCCTTGCAGCATGAAGGAGATACCGATGCCGGTCGGCTCGAAGTCACCTTTGCTTCCGACCGCCTTCAGCATCTTCGTCCACATCGCGTCGTTACACATCGGGGCACCGTCGTCGGGCATGGTGTCAGGCATACAGATCCAGCCGTTGGTGCCCTCGGCGAGAATCGTGCCGTCGCCTTCCATCACAGTCGCGTTCGCACTTATCGAGGCCGGCGCCGCAGATCTTGCATGGGCGATCCTGTCCTTGGTTGCGTCACCGGCGCTGGCAGAGCCGGCCACGAATGCGGTCACCAAAAGGACGGCGACCAGGGAAATGAATATTCGATAGCTCATCGTTGTCTCCTTCACGGGTTTTTGGATGATGCACTTCTCCAAGCTCGTCACCTGCGAGCAGGGAGCGACGTAGTGTCGGCGGCCTCCGTCCCGCCAGTTCGTGGATTGTTGACTGGAGTCTACACCACAGTTTTAATCTGGAAGGATCCCTGCTCCGGGTCGGTCCTACTCGGCTCTTCCATCGGCAGGAAGAGGATCCGGCCGGACCCGTCAGCGGCGATGAGTAGGCCTCCAGCAATGCCTTTCGATATATCTCCGTGGCCAGAAGAGGTATCTCGGAGCCACGGGAGCGGCGCGCGAATATTGAGGTAGCTACCTGGAGGTCCGAAGGTGGGTCATCGGGCGGCGAGCCAGGAGATCCAGGAGTCTTCCAACTCGCTCGGGCTCGCACCGTACAGATCTAGCCAGAGATGCAGCGCCTTTTCTTTCGAATCGCTGGCCCTGACTCCCTTGTAAAGCTTTTCGAAGGTTGGAAGGCCCTCCCGGTCGAGGAGAAACTCGACGAAGGAACCGGAGGCTGGGTAGCCGAAGTCGGTAGCCTCCCCTGGCGTGCCGATCTCGTGGTCGAGAAGCCGCCCCAACGGCACGGAGACTCCTCTCCTCCGGAGTTCGAGCGTCCTTCGATGGTTGAGGGTCGGGTCGCTTGCCCGAGCCTGCGCGTACATGGCCAGACCTTCCGTGAGAAACGACGTCGTCTCCCCCCAGCTTCGATCGAAGAGGGTGTGAGCGTTCTCGTGTACGACGAGGCCGAAATCGGGCGTCCCAGAATAGACGAGGTAAGAACCCGTTGCTGTCGCTAACGCTTCACCCCAGTGAAGGGTGTAAAAGACCTTGGAGTCATACCCGGTGAAATAGACCGTCGGCACTTTCGTCCAGGCCAAGTCTGCGCCATCGAAGAGATCGAGTAGAAAGTCCACGGATCGCTCGTTGACCCGGAGCAACTTGTCGATATCGTCCTCGGTCAACGCTTGGTCCCGGGTCAGCAGAACGAACCGGGACGATTCCACCCGACGGAATCGTCCGGTAAAAGAACACTTCAGCTTCAGGATCATGCGTTCCCTGCGAGGCGCCTCCTCCCCTTCTTGCCATTGCAGCAAGGCCTGCTCACCGAGAGGGCTGTGAGCCGCGAACAGCCTTCTGGCGGTCTCATGGCTCAAGGAGATCACCGGAATGAGATCGTCGAAGCCCTTCATGCGTTGCGGCTTCAAGACGGGGTAGAAGACACTGTCCTCTCTCGGGAAGACGGCGACTGCAGCCGAGCCGTTCCGAGCTGCGATCATCACTCGCTCTTCGAGAGTGTCTGAAGTTGTAGTGTCGTGGGTCATGAGCACGACGGCACCCTCGACGTCGAGGAGCAGGTCGTCTTCGCTCTGCCCTGACGACACCCCTAACCCTTGGCCGATGAAGATCAGGTCCGAGTCGAATAGGACGTCCCGCGAGTAGCCGCGGGTACCGGCCGGGGCTCGCACGGGCTCCATCACGATGGCCGGAAAGAAGGGTATCTGCTGGCTGGAGCCTCCGGGCTGGTAAGCGAGACACTCCGCCCAGGGAACGCGCGTTGCTAGATCATGGAAGTAGCTCGGCGACGGGCCTTGGCAGATAGCGATCGAGGCGCCGAAGAGGACTGAGAAAGTCGTTAGAGGAAGCACTCGGACGAGAGATTTGGATGCAGTAAACCATCGAGTGCCGAGTGTCCCATCTGCCATACATCAAGCCTATCCCATCCATCGGGGTATATCCGACGACCGCTTCGTGGTCCACTCCTGGTCCATCTCCGTGGACCTTGTGGACGGTTCCCGAACGGTCAGTGAGGCTTTCCGATATGTCTCCGTGGCCAGAAGAGGCATCTCGGATGACGTGAGCCCCAAATCTTGCTGCCGTTAGAATGTGAGTCCTCCGGCCGGCTAGATTCCACTCCAGTCACACGGTTCGGTGGGCTGACAGCGAGAACTAGTTATAGTTAGGCCAAAGACAGCAATCATGCATCAGCACTCGACAGTGTTTCGAGCCGCGAACCCCACCTTCGACGAGGGACGGGTGTTTGCCCGCTACCTCGACACAGCAGCTGAGGGCTTCTTCCGTTTCATGCTCGGCCGCCGCGCTGTGGATATAGTCGCCACGGCCTTCATCCAGCCCGACCACGACCTCTCCTTCCAAAACGTAACCTTCGCCGAATGTGACAAGACCATCGTGGGGATGGTCTCGGGCTACACCGCCGAGCAGCATCGTCGTTCCTCGGGCCGGACTCTGAAGCGGGCTGCGGGCAGGTGGAATCTGCGGATGATGGTTGTGTCAATACTGTTCGCACCACTTCTACGAATCATCGACACCATCGGCGATGGCGATTTCTACCTCCAGGCCATCGCCGTCGACAAGGAACTTCGGGGCGACGGCCTCGGTTCCGCCTTGATGGACTTGATTGAGGACCGGGCTGTTGCCAGTGGATCAGCCCGACTCGCCCTCGATGTCTCTGCCAAGAATGAGGGTGCTCGCAAACTCTACGAGCGCCGCGGGATGACTATTGAGTCGCAGTGGCCAAAACGCTTGGCCCTACCGGGATTGAGGTTCGTTCGAATGACGAAAGCGCTCTGAAAGATGAAGGCGCGATCCGAACCACCCCAACGGTTGGCTTAGGCAGCTCACCCCTTTTCTGATCCACCCGATGTGCGAATCCCTTCCCCTCCGCCGTGCCCTCATTTGCCACTCAGAAGCCTAGCTATCCAGCAGGTCTGTGCGAAACAGTTTCTTGCCTCCGAGCGAGATCCAGAAGGCGTAGAACGCGGGTGCCAGGAGAAAAACGAGCAGATAGGCCAGGACGTAGCCGAAATACCAGCCGGAAGGGTCGAATATCCGAAACATGTCCGCCATACCGGCATAGATTCCCGCGAAAACGATCGCCAGCAGCCCGAAGCGGATGGCAGTGAAGAACATCGATCCCCAGATGGTCGTGAATAGGAGGACCGCGATCGGCATTGGCAGCGGGTAGTCCGTGGAGTTCATGCTGAGGCTGAGGGTGGTCACGAGGATCGTCGTCAGCACGAGCCAGGTCAGCCAGTTTTTTCGCAGGGCGATTCGTGCGAGGACGACGAGTGTCGTGATTCCGAGGCCGAAGACGATAGGCCCCCCCAGGTTATTCACTGCTGCCGAAGCCCAGGCGGTCGTGCCGGCGATCGAACTGAGAGGGCCGGATCCGGGGAGAGCCGGCGGATTCGAAAACACCTGAACTCCGATGCGTGCGAAGATCACCAACTGTACGATTGCGCCGCCGATGAGGGCGTCGCGGCCGATGAGCGGATCACGCACTCGGCCCTCCAGCAGACGCCTCCAGGCGATCATCGAGTTCGGCCAGACCCGGCGAACGAACGGTTCGGCCGCGACGTAGAACGTCCACGCCAGCAACGCCACGAAGAGGGAGTGCGCCATGATCTCCGCGATCACGGAGAATTCGCGCTGCGCCGAGGCGACGTGATTTGCTGACAGGGCACGCCAGACGAGGTTGAGAACGAGCACAAACATCGCAATCCTGAAGGCACCACGCCGGTCGGCGCGCCCCAGACGCAGATTGCGCCTCGCCAGCAGAACAGAGCCGATGAAGACCACCCCGATGATCGAAAAGACGACCGCCACGAGGATCAGTGGATCTTCTCGTTGATTATCCTGACTGGTGCCCTCTTCGTTACCGCTGGCCCTGAGTTGTTCGTACATGTCGCTCCATGGGGCGAACACTTCGAAGTACAGCGGCATTACCGCCGCACCGCAGGCCTCGATGTGAAGAAGGACATCATTCGGACCGCCGTAGCCACCCTCCCAGGCGATACGCTGCTCGCACTGGAGTTGGGGATTGGCGCGGGGCGTGATCGCTCGTAGAGCCTCGGGTTCCAACTCGGCGCGGCGCAGGAGCGGCGCCCAGTCAATCTCGGATTTGGTGGAGACTGCGCGAACTGCCGGCGGCACGACCTCGAGCTTCAACAACCGACCCTCCGCGTCGAGCCTTACGGTCGCCATACCGGCGATATCGAGGGGTGGCTGGCTCTCTTGAACATGCAAATCGGAACCCCGTACATCCAGCCACTCGGGGCTTTGCCGGTACCAGTAGTAGACCGGGTGAGGTCGAACCGACTCAAGGTTGTCCCAGCGACTCGGCGAGTCGTCATTCTCCCTGACCCAGTCGTAGTAGGGGCTGCTGGTCAGGCCCCACGCTGTGTCGCCGACTGAGGCATCATGTCCTATCTCTTCGAGCGTCTGTTCCGCTGAGACGCGGAGCTCGGCCGGAGGCTTGGGCAATCCGATCCGTGCGATTGTCGCGTGGCGCGAGCGAAAGACGAATTCAGTCGTGACACCGATCAGGATAATGGCCAGCAGTCCGAGAGCGACCGGAAGACTCAAGCCCCCCTTCTCGCCAGCGTTAGCGACCATCTCGGGCGACGGCGTCTCACCGGCGGCCAGAGCTGCGGCCAACGGATCGCCTCCCGGAAGAGCGGCGGAGATCGCAAGAGGCGACTCGGGGCGTTTCCGCGGATCGGGATCGAGACAGCGCAGGACGATTCTTTCGATCGTGTCATCGAGGCCGTCGACGTGACTCGACATGCTCACAGGCGTCGTGCTTTGTTGCATCTGCGCCAGCTCGGTGGCGCTCGAGGCCTCGAAGGCCCGCTCACCGGTGAGTAGCTCGTAGAGCACAAGACCGAGAGCGTAGATGTCGGAAGCCTTCGAGACCTCCTTGCCCGCCAGCTGCTCGGGAGCCTGATAGGCAGGCGTCCCGGCGCGCACCTCGCCGCCCTCGATCGATTCCGCCAGGCCCGCCAGCCCGAAGTCTGTGATCCGGGCGCGACCCCTCCCGTCGATCATGATGTTGGCTGGCTTGAGGTCGCGGTGGAGAATGCCCTCGTCGTGCGCTGCGGCGAGTCCCGCACAGAGCTGGCGAGCGATCTGCACCGCCTTGTCTTTCGGTACGTGACCAATACGGCGCAGCAGCGTGCCCAGATCCTCGCCGTCGACGTACTCCATGGATAGGAAGTGATGGCCGCCGACCTCACCGAGGTCGTGGACGCGGCAGACGTTGGGGTGGGTGACCTGACGGGCGGTGCGGACTTCGTTGAAGAAGCGCTCGAGCCGTGCCTCGTCGCGGGCGAAGGCCTCGGGCAGGAATTTCAAGGCCACCGGTTGGCCGAGCTTGAGGTCATCGGCGCGGTAGACCTCGCCCATACCGCCTCGGCCAAGCAGGCCGATCACCCGATAACGTTCCTCCAGCACCTGGCCGGGAAGGAAGCGCCCGCCGTCGCTCGGAGGGCCCGATGACGGAGGGTTGAACCGCGCCGCATCCACGGGTGACGCCAGCGTCGGCGCGCTGGTCAGCTCATCGAGCGCTGACCCACAAGAAGGACAGAAGCGACTCTCGGGCGGCGCAGGCGCCGAGCAGGAGGGGCAGATTCGAGCGGACACGTGAGCGGATCATATCGGATGGTTGCAACAGCTCGGAACAAGGAAGGGCGACAAAGGTTCAGGCGGTCTCGGCGGCAAGCCTCAGTAGCTGCTCTGTGGTCCACTCTCGGTCCCCTAAACCACAACAGACCACCACTCTCAGCATCGACCACAACAATCGCCCCTACCAGCGAAGCCCGGTCGCTTCGTTGTCAGGTGTTGTGGAGTGTTGTCAGTTGTAGGAAACCGGAGGTCTTGAAAACCGGCGACCGTTCATGCGGTCCAAGGGTGGGCTCCCGTTGGTCGCCGACACTGCACCACCCGCGCCTTCCCCTCCGTGTGCGAACCCCACCCCCTCCGCCATTCTCAGCTACCTGATCAGTCGAATCATGGCTGGTGCTCGGCGAGGAACTGCTTGGCCTCCTCGAGAACCTGGATCTCCTCGACGAGCAGCTCGGAGTTGGGTGACTGCCGCACCAGCCATTGCAACCGGTCGATGGCCTCGTCGTGGCGGCGGGGGTCAAACTTGAGGAGGGCTTCGGTCAGGAAGAGGTGGGCTCGAAGATCGTTCGGAGCTCCTTCCACCGCCCTCTCGAGCTCGGAGATCGCCACATCGCGGTCGACCCAACCGGTGATCAGGGGGATCCTGGGCGCCTCGGTGTGCAATCTGCCGAGGACGCGATGACCACCGGCGTTCTCGTACTGGTCGTCGAGCGCTATGACGAGCTCGGAGTAGTCGCGGATCTTGTTGGCGACTCCCTTCCTGGCCGCCTTGAAATTACCCGCGTGGCGGCACCAAAGGCCCCAGTAGACGGCCGACCAGAAGTAGATTCCTGCCGCCTCGGGCTGATCACTGAGATGCTCCACCAGTCGAGGCTGGTTCTTCCCGCTGGCGTCGGCATAGGCGAGTCCTCCTGCCAGCTGCGCCATCCCCTCTGAGGCGACATCGAGGGCGCGCTCGAAGAGAGCGTGCTGATCCAGGGCCTCGCTCAACGTGAACTCGGCCTGGAAATAGAGAGCACGGAGAAGCTTGACGCGGGCCTCGAGGTCGTCCGGTTGAGCCGCCAGGGCCTCCTCGTAAGCGGCGACGGCTTCGCCGATGGGGCCGGGCAGCGCGTGGCTGCCGCGGTGCCCCTCGGCGCGGCGCCTGACGGCCTCGTCACCGCGTTCCAGGGCGGTCATTTCGCCGGCTTGCACGGCTCCTGCCATCAGAAGGTAGAGGGCGGCTGCGGCTGATACGGGTCTCGATCGTCGCATCGGTCGGGACTATTGTACGAAAGCGGTCACGAGATCTGCTTCAGCTCGACGCTGTGATACGGCGCCAGGTGAGAGTCGATCACGCGAGTCCAATCGTGAGTCTTTGCCAGATCGAGCGCGGCTGTCTCGGCATTCGACGCGCACTCGAGTGACGCCAGGGTGCCGCGCAAGGCAGTCGCCAGGTTGGTGGCGTCGGTAGGTGACCATT
Source organism: Acidobacteriota bacterium (assembly GCA_030610025.1). Classification (GTDB taxonomy): domain Bacteria; phylum Acidobacteriota; class Thermoanaerobaculia; order Multivoradales; family JAHEKO01; genus JAUVRX01. The sequence goes on from JAUWSP010000006.1 coordinate 8,039, forward strand.
CATAAGTCCACACAGCCGGCGGTTGTTCGGGTATCGCCGAAAGGTGCTGTCCGCGGTCGGGAACCAGAATCGGTGTTCCGTGCGCCAGCGACTCGAGGAACACTCGTCCAAGGGTGTCGGTCGTACTGGCGCTCACCATGATATCGGTGGCAAGGAACGCGCGGTCCAGACCTTTGCCGGAGAGAAGACCGGTGGAGCGAATATGCGGCTCGTCTTTCAGGGTTGATCGGAGCGGTCCATCTCCGACCAGCACCAGGGTCTCCTGGAGACGGGCGACGGCATCCGAGACCAGGCCGACGTCTTTCTCCTTCGAGACGCGCCCGACGAAGAGAATGATCGGCGCATCCTCACGAAGTCCGAGCATCTCCTGCAGCTCTCGGCGGGCACGGCCCCGCAGCTGTCGGAGTTCGGACGCCGAGCTCGTGGGAAGCTTGACGCCCATCGGCGCGTAGTGGGTCCGTTTCGCGCCGACCTCGGTGGCTTCGGCGGCTGCCGCCGGTGAATGCGCCACGGTTATCTCGCTGCCGCCGTACAACCGCCTGATCAGGAATGGTACGACCAGGTTGGCGGGACGCAACAGTGATGGTGGCAGGAGATACGGTCCGAACTGGGACCAACGAGTGTGATGGGAGGTGATCAGTGGAACTCGCTTGGCCCTTGCGTACATCAACCCATAAAGGCCGAGTGGGCCGGGGCTGGCGCTATGAATGACATTGATTCTCTTGTGCTTGAATAACCGTGAGATCGCTCTGACGGGAATGCCCACCGGAACTTCCGGGTAGATGCGCCGCGGCAGCGTGGCGCGGGAGGGCAACACGACGAACCGACCGTTCTCTTTGTCGACTCGCTCGGCAGAGAAGCCGCTGCCGAGTATGTACAGCTCACAGGGCTGGGAGCGCCGGTGGAAGTGCTCGAAAAGCTCCCGGTAGGTAACGGAGATCCCATTGGTCATTCCCAGGGCATCTGAAAGGAGGAGCACCCTCGGGCAGTTATCCGGACGATGACTCGGGGAATTCAAGGAAGTGACGTCGCAGCGTTAGCCTGGAGCTCCACCAGGAGGGAGTGAGTGAGCGAAGCGCTTGCCCATATTCGGTCTTGTCGGCGGCTCGGTGATGAGCCCCTGGCGGAGCATGGAATCGACGATCAGTGACACCGTCTCCGCCAACGATGGCTCGGCAATCTCCCGGCCGGATTGCTCCCGAGCCTCCCTGTAGCGATCGTGGTTGTAGCGCTTGAACTGCATCGCCGCAATCTTCTCGTAGTACTGGTTGAAGAAATCCAGCAGGGGGTAAACCGGATCATGACGAGTGCACCGCTGGTTCATCTGCTCGATGAAGTCGGGAATGTCGTGATAGCGGAACGAGTAGCCGAAGAGGCGGCTGATCAGATCGGTGATGTCCTTGAAGTTGTAGTACTTGTCAGCCGTCACGTGAAAGGTGCTGCCGTTGGCTCGCGGAACCTTGAGGATGGACACGATGTTGTGCGCGACGATGTCCGCCGGCAGGAAGCTGATCTGGTTGAGGGCGTTCACCCCAACGCCGTGCCGGATCATGAAGGCGAGCAACCGGACGGCGATGTCATCCCTGCTCCCGAAGTGGCCGGTCGATGCCGAGATCAGTGACGGCCTGTAGATACAGACGTCGAGCCCCTGCCTTTCTGCCGACAGTACGAGCTGCTCCGCCACCCACTTGGTCTGTGCATAGCCGAAATCGAGGCTGGACATGTCGTCGTTGTTGTCGGTCTCCCAGAGCGTCGCCTTTGTCGTCCAGCCGAAGACGAAGGTGCTCGAGATCAGGTGGAAGATCTTCCGGCAGCCGGTGGCGGCAAGCCTCAGTAGCTCTCGTGTGCCATCGACGTTGTGCGGCTTCAAAGCCTCGTAGTCGAGCACGTAGTTCACCATCGCCCCACTGTGACAGATGGCCTGCACTTCCCGAGACAGGAGCTCCCAACGATGCGGCTCCAACCCGAGACCCGGGCGGGATAGATCGCCGCAGACTGCCCGGACCCGTGTTTGTATCTGTTCTTCGAGCGCGGGCGTCCAGAGGTCTACCCGCCGGAGCGATGCGCGAAGACGCTCCATTGCGTGATCGGCGTCGGTGGCCCGGATCAGAAGGTGGATTGTGTACGAGGTCTCACGCAACAGACTGGAGAGCAGGAAGGGCCCGAAGAACCCGGTCCCTCCGCTCATGAGGATGTCGGTCACCGGACGATCGTCCTTGTCAGGCAAGATCTCCGGAAGCGCCAACTTGGCATCGGAGTGCATGCAGGTGTGCTCGTATGCTCTCTGCTCGTCACGGTTCTCCTCGAGCCGGCGTTGCAGGATCGGGATCGCCCTTTCGGGCTGACGCTCGAACCTCTCGAGGAAGGAATAGAACTCGGCGATGGTCAATCGTTGGAGGAGCCGCAGGTCGACCCCCTTCGCCAGCTTGCTGGCACCGTACTCCTCCAGCAGCTCCTTGACCTTGCTCACGAACTCGACCATGGTGATGGAGTCCATGCCGATCTCGGCGAAGGTGTGCTGTTCGCTGGCCGAGAGGTTGTAGAGATCCGCGAGGTAGCGAAAGCGGTCCATCAGTCCAGAACCGCTGTCGGGTACCTCGAGGACCTTCTCGTGCAACGCGACTACCGGCAGCTCTCCATCCAGCCAAAGCTGGCGACACTGGCTGCGCGAGACTTTCCCGGATGTAGTCTTGGGAACACTGCGGGGAGCGGTGCAGACGATTTTGTCGGGCTCGATGTAGTACTGCTTCCGGATCTCAGCGGCGATCGCCTTGAAGTCCGGAAGAGACCGTCTTCTCTTGCCCTCCACCACCACGACCAGCGCTTCGCTCTCTTCGTCTACCGAGAAAGCCGCCACGCATCCCTGGCGGATGTTGGAGGACGAGGCCTCTACGATCGCCTCGATGTCGTGAGGGTAGTAGTTGACACCGCGGATGATGATGAGGTCTTTGGTCCGGCCGCAAATGTAGAGCTCACCCTCGTGGAGGAATCCCAGATCTCCCGTTCGTAGATAGGTGCGTTCGTCGTCGGATTCGTGGTTGAGCGTGGCGTGAAAGACCTCGAGGGCCAGTTCGGGGCGTTTCCAGTAGCCGGCACACTTGCTCTCCCCGTCGACCCAGATCTCACCGATCTGATTCTCACCCTGCGCTATGTGGGAATCCGGATCCACGATCCGAACTACGTTGCCGTCGAGGGGCCTGCCACAGCTCACCACGCGGAGCTGGTTGTTGTTCCGTCCTTCCTCCCTCTCGATGTGTAGTACTCGCTGCTGGAGCTGCTTCTTGTTGATGGTGAGCACCTTCTTGCCGTACGAGGACACCGCGAGAGTGTTCTCGGCGAGCCCGTAGGCAGCCACCAGCGATCCGGTCCGAAGGCCGCTCTCCGAGAACCGCTCGAGGAAGCCGACGAAGGTATCCGCACGAACGGGCTCGGCCGCGTTCATCATCACCCTCAGGGAGCCCAGGTCAAAGCTGCGCAAGATCTCCGGCGGGATCTTGTCCTCCCGAAGACAGTATTCGTATGCGAAGTTGGGGGCCGAGGTGATGGTGCCTCGAACCCGGGTGATCGTTTCGAGCCAGAGCGCCGGTCGCTTGAGGAAGTTCATCGGCGAGAACCCATAGGTCGAGCCGCCCGTGATCACCGGGTAGAGGTAGTACCCGATGAAACCCATGTCGTGGTACTGCGGCAACCAGGTTACGGTTGTCGGTCTGTGGTCCAGCACGGCCGCCGAGTTGTGGATCAGGTTCCGGTGGGTGACGATGACGCCCTTCGGGTCGCTCGTGGAGCCCGAGGTGTACTGAAGGAAGGCGATCGATTGCAGATCTCGCGATAACGAGATGGAAGTCTGCGTCGGCGCGTCGTCCGTGGTGACCCACTCGATGTTCGCCAACCCGGGGCCGTCGCGCAAGGCAGATCGCAGTCGCCGCTTGCTTTGGAGGGTCTGGTAGGACTGAAAGAATGCGCGGGTCGTCAGTGCGGCGCAGGCCTCGCAATCGCGCGCGATGAAGGCCATCTTGGCGAGGCCCCCCTCGAAGTTCAGTGGCGACGGGGGATAGAGCGGTACCGGAATGACCCCGGCCCGCATGCAAGCGAATGAAGCCGCGATCAGCTCCAGGCCGGGTGGGTAGACCAGCAGCACCCGCGATCCGTGCCGCAGGCCCACTGTTGCCGATAGATAGGCGGCCAGCTGCAGGGAGCGGTCCCGAAACTGGCCGTAGGTGTAGCTTTCCTGCTCCGTTCCGTCGATGTTGAGGAAGCTGTAGACACACTTTTCCGGCTGTACGTCGGCCCAGTGGTCCAAGTAGTCGGGGACGGTTTTCAGTTGAGGTACGGACCAGGCACTCTCATGCTCAGAAAGCGTTGTCCGCGTCACGGATCTCTAGACCCCTCTGAAAGTAGCGACGATCTCGGATCCTGCCGTTCCGGCAGCACCGTTGCGGCCGCTCCTCGCAGTCGATACTCACGTTCTATCGCGGCGATGTGCAAGGTCCAGCGTAGATCTGACCCGTGTGCTATCACCCTCCTGAAGTCGTCTTCAGGTTCCCTTGGGATCAGGCACTGTGGCGCCGCGATAAATGAAGTGTAACAGGATCTCTGGCCGGGGAGCCGGTACGTGATAGCGTCTTTTATCGTCGATCCTCCTTCGCTTGCGGCTCCGCCGCTTGGTTGGTTTTCCGACCTCCAAGGCAACATGTGGTTCGCGATCGGACGGATCGGTCCTTTCATGGGGTTTAGGCAACAGTTGGTGAAGCTCGATCGAAGAGGAACATGCGCCACTTACCTGATTGCCAGCCCGCACTCGCCATCCGAGGTCGCGGCTTGACGGGGAAGAAGCCAGCGTGAAGAAGCCGTTAGTGGGGCAGAGGGCCTTGGTGACGGGGGCGAGCGCCGGTATTGGGGCCGAGCTGGCCAGACAGCTCGCCGCGCTCGGCGCCGACCTGGTCATCACGGCGCGCCGCGGCAAGGACCTGAGAGATCTCTCTCGCGCTATCGTCGAAGAAAGCGGCACCGATGTCCAGGTCGAGGCCATTGACCTGTGCGATCCGGGCGCCCCTCGAGCGCTCTTCGAGTGCACCGAGGGGGCTCACAAACCTATCGACCTACTCGTCAATAGCGCGGGTTTCGGTGCCTACGATGATTTCCTGATGATCCCCTGGGAACGGCATCAGAGGATGTTACTGCTGAACATCTTGGCGCTTACCCACCTCACCCATCTTTTCGCAGGCGCGATGGTGGGCCGAGGGCGAGGTCGGGTCATGAACATCGCCAGCGTGAGCGCTTACCTGCCTTGTCCCAGCTTCGCGGTTTACTCGGCCGCCAAGGCCTACGTGCGTAACCTCACGGAAGCACTCGCATACGAACTGAGAGACACCGGGGTGACGGTGACCTCGGTGTGCCCCGGCGGCACCCGCACGGAGTTCTCGGGCCAAGCTGGGTTGACGCTGAAGAAGAGCGGAGAGATGTTCATGATGAGCGCAGCCGACTGCGCACGGATCGCGATTCGAGGGACGCTGGCGGGTCGCTCCAACGTCATCGCCGGCTCGTCGAATGCGGCGCTGATGTTTTTCCTGCGATGGGTTCCCCGGTTCTGGCTTGCACCCCTCGCGTTCAAGGTTTTGGGCCGGTCCGTAGAGAAGTCCAAACCGGCGAGCAGCACGTGATCCTGGCCCTCGCCAAAGCTCTGTTTGCGTGAGGAACTGTCCAAGGCTGGCCGTTCGGGTTGAAGACTCACCTTTCTCGCACTTGGAGTGAGCACGGGGGCCGCCAAGGGCTGACCCTCCCCCCAAGAACGGAACCGGTTTGAGGGTTAGGATCTGACACCTTTGACTGGGTCGAAAGAGAGAGTACTAGCGGCCAGTAGACCATGATGCTGTGGTCCACTCTCGGTCCCCTGAACCACAACTAACCACAACTCTCAGCATTGACCACAACAATCGCCTCTGCCAGCGAAGCCCCGTCGCTTCGTTGTCAGTTGTTGTGGTGTGTTGTCACTTGTGGGAGATCAGAGGTCTTGAAAACCGGCGACCGTTCATGCGGTCCAAGGGTGGGCTCCCTCTGGTCGCCGACACTGCATCCCCGCACCTGCTCGACGCGGGCCGGCGAAAGGAATACTGTGGCCTTGCACGAACAGATTTTCTCAGGAGGCAGGTTCCCCCGTGAGCTTTAAGATCGAGTACGAAGACAGCCGGGATGGGATCTGACCGACAAGTGCGGCGAGACTACGAGCAACGCAGCGCGGCTTCGCTGCCACGGGATCAGGCATGAAGCCCGTGCTGTACGGGATCGGGTACCTCCTCGGTTACCACTTGCTCCGACGACGCACCCCTCTAATCTGTGGACTGGTGCTGACGAACGAGTGCAATCTGCACTGTCGTCACTGCAGGGTGGCCAGTCGGGGTAGGAACCGGCTCTCATTCGAGGAAATCGTGACGGTGATTGACTCATTCTTCGAAGAGGGGGGACGGAACCTATACCTGGAAGGTGGTGAGCCATTCCTCTGGCGCGACAGCCACCGCCGTCTCGATGACATCGTCGCCCACGCGCACGGCAGGGGATATCACACCGTTGTGGTCTACACCAACGGCACGTTTCCGATCGAAACCTCAGCGGACACGGTCTTTGTCAGCATCGACGGTCTTCGCAAAACGCACGACTACCTGAGGGGACCATCCTTTGACCGAATCATGGAGAACCTTCGGGCGTCTCAGCATCCGTCCATGCACGTGAACTACACCATCAACAACCACAACAAGGACGAGATAGAGGAGTTCTGTCGCTTCATCGATGAGGTAGACGAGATTCAGGACGTGTTCTTCTACTTCCACACGCCGTACTACGGCTACGACGAGTTGTACATCGGCCTTGAAGAGCGACAGCGGATACTGCGGAAGCTGATAGGGTTTTCGAGGAAGCACAGCATCCTGAATTCGCGCGCGGGTCTGGAATGTGCCCTGAGAAACGACTGGAACCGACCGCTGGACATCTGCCGAGTCTCTGAGAAGGGCACGGTGTACAAGTGCTGCAGATTCTCGGAGAACGCGGATTTGTGCCGAAACTGCGGCTACCTGAGCTACGCGGAAACACACCAGACACTGGGGTTGAGACCGTCAGCGGTCAGGAAGGCACTGGAGTACTTCTGACCTCGCCGATCACCGTGGTCCTTGCGAGGGGGGGTGATCATGTCAATCAACATGAAGCGACTGCGGAGAGGGATACTCCCAGCGCTTGTGGTTCTGCCTCTGGCTCTTCATGGCGGCCAGAACGGGGGCCTGGACTACGAGTTCACGAAGGACGGAGAGTCCTATTCCTTCCGGGGGCGGTTTTGGGTGAAGGCCGAGCTCCATTGCTTGATGGACGTGATCTACAGATTCGAGCACATATCAAGGTTCGCCTCCGGCGCCGAATCGGTCGAGCTGGTCGAGGAGGGGGAGGACTGGCACGTCGTCGCGTACACCTACCGCAGACTGCTGATCCTCGAGAACCAGTCCACTTGGCGGAGGGCCCTGGATCGGGAAGGGCAGAGGGTCGTGTTCGAGATGCTGACCAGCGAGAACAGCATGCGGATCATGCCCCGGGTGTTGTCCTCTAGAGGCTATTACCAGATCCATGGAGATGGAAAGAGGTATTGGCTGGAGTACTTCCAGGAGTGCCACCTGGAGGGTGGGGTACTGGGAGGCCGGTACATGGAGAGAGCCAAGAGGGAGGGGGAGAAATTCCTGGGGGAATTCAGAGGCTATGTGGAGAGCACCTGTGGCGAGGCCGATCCCTGAGATCACTCGTCCTGACGGTGAACTCCAGGCGTCTGCAAGGGAGTGTTCCAGATGATCGGGGGGTTCGCCAGGAGGCGCCTGAGTAGGCTGCTCACGGGAGAGGCCGAAATCGCCTTGGTGAACAGGGTTCCCTCGGTGGCGGAGCTCGGTGAGAAGCTTCGCGAGGTCGATGAGCTGGGGATCTACCTCCACATCCCCTTCTGTGACCAGATGTGTTCTTACTGCCCCTACAACAGGGAGCTCTATCGCGCTGAGGTGGCGCTCGAGTACGCCACTGCCGTCAGAAGGGAGATCGACTTCTATGCCGATGCCGTCGGCAAGAGACCGATCACCTCTCTCTACATCGGCGGTGGGACACCCACGACCATGCTTCATAGTGGGATCGAGAACATCCTGGATCACCTCTTCGCCACCTTCGATGTGCAGTGCGACATCCATATGGAGAGCCACCCGAACGATCTATGTCTCGCCAATCTCAGGAAGATCGGCTCCCTTGGAGTGCGGCATCTGAGCATCGGCGTCGAGGCCCTGCAGGACCGGCACCTGGAGGCCCTCGGCCGGCCCTATACGGCTTCGGAAGTGAGAGCGGCCGTCGATCGCGCCGTCAGCTGGGGCTTCGAGTGCGTCAATGTGGATGTCATGTTCGCGCTGCCGCACCAGACATGCCAGGAGATCGAGGAGACGGGCCACGCACTGATGGAGATGGGTGTCGACCAGGTTGCCGCGTACCCCTTGTTCAGCTTCCCGTACACCAGGATGGGTGGGAGGCAGGGGGGAAACGGCAGCCGGATCCCCCGGGTCTTCCGACGACGGAAGATGCTTCGTGTCCTGGAGTCGATCTTCTACGGTGCCGGATTCGAGAGAACCTCGGTCTGGGCGTTCACCCGGAAGGGCAACCCGAAGTACTGCTCGGTGACTGTGCCTCTCTATCTGGGCCTGGGTGCTAGCGGGGGCACCTACCTGAAGGACATCTTCTATCTCAATACCTTCAATGTGGCGGAGTACATCGATGCCCTCAGGAAGAGCGAGATGGCCATCGCGTTGTCTCTTGATCTGTCGGAGAGGATGCAGATGGCGGGCTGGCTCTACTGGAGGGTCTACGAAACGAGGTTTAGCAAAGCGGATTTCGAGGAGAGGTTCGGCACGGATTTCGACAGCGTCTATGGCAGGTATATGAAGCCGCTAGCCTCGGTCGGATTCCTCGAGGACGATGGAGGGGAGATCGTGCTGTCGGACAACGGCACCTACTGGCTGCACGCCCTCGAAGACCTCTTCTCGATCGAGTACGTCAGCAGGCTCTGGGGGACTTCGAGGCAGACGCCGTGGCCGGAGGCGGTGGTCCTGTGAAGCCGAAGAGAGGGCGCGGAGTGTTGACCCCGCCCAGTTCTATCCGAAAACTCGGCCGACCAGCGTTTACATGGCCTACTTGGAGAGACCTTCCCTACTCGATGTACTCGAACGACTCGTCCAGGTAGAGATCCTGTACTCCTATTTCTCATTCAAGGTCGCCGTGGTCCAGGGGTGGTCCATTCGTACGGACGCGAACCGGGGAACCAGAGAAGGACCACCGGGACTCAGATGCGGGCCACCGGGTGGTGTCAAGGAGTCAAGCC